>JAJNBO010000175.1 GCA_021156245.1 Ramlibacter sp.
CCCCGCGCCCGCCCTCACCCCTGCCCTCTCCCGGAGGGAGAGGGGACAAGTCCGGCGCGCGCTCGCAGGAGCCGCGCTGGTCCTCGCATTCAACGCGCCCGCGGCCACTCTGACACTCGGCGTCATGCAACGCGCCGACGACGAGCGGCTCGCACCGCAGCGCGTCGCTCTTGCGTACCCAGGTCAGCCTGGTGGGCCGGCCACCGAAGCCGTCGAAATGGCCGTCAAGGAAAGCCAGTTCGAGCTCGATGCCGCCAAGCTGCGCGTTGTCATTGACGTGCGCGCCGCGCACAATGCAGACGAGGCCAAGACGATGCTTCAGCAGCTCGCGAAGGCGGGCGCCGCAGGCATCGTGCTCGACCTCCCGGCGACGTGGATCGCCGCCGCTGCGCCGTCCGTCACCGTGCCGCTGCTCAATGCCGGCGAGACCGCCGAGACCTTGCGCCAGCAGGGCTGCAGGCCGCATCTGTTCCACACGCTGCCGGGCGAGCGCATGGGTGCCGACGCGCTCGCGCAGGCCCTGCTGGCACGCCGCTGGACGCGCGTGCTGCTGTTGCACGGCGGCAGCGCCGGCGACGCAGCGCGGCTCGAGCAGGTGCAGGCCGCCCTGAAGCGCTACCGCCTGACGCCGGTGGCGGTGAAGGCCTTCAAGCTCTCGGCCGACCCGCGCGAACGCGATCTCGCCAACCCGCTGCTCCTCACCGGCACAGCCGCGCGCGGCGAGTACGACGCCGTGTGGGTCGTCGACGGCGACGGTGAGTTCGCGCGCACGCTCCCCTACCGCATCGCGCTGCCGCGGCCGGTCGTGGGCGACGCGGGCCTGTCGGCGCAGGCCTGGGCGCCGCGCTTCGACCGCTACGGCGCTCCGCAGCTGGAGCGCCGCTTTGCGCGTGCCGCCCACCGGCCGATGACCGGCTTCGATTGGGCCGCCTATATCGCGGCCAAGGCGCTGTTGCAAGCGGCGCTGGAACAAGCCGCCGCGCCGAACGCTGCCCAGGTGTTGAAGGCATTGAGCCGCCCCGACTTCACGCTCGACGGCTTCAAGGGCGTGCGCCTGGGCTTTCGCGCATGGGACCGGCAACTGCGCCAGCCGCTGCTGCTCACCGATGGTGTTGCAGTAGTCGGCAGCGCGCCGGTCGATGGCGTGATGCACCCGAAGAACGTGCTCGATACGCTGGGCAGCGACGCGGCCGAGTCCGCCTGCAAGGCGGGTTTGTGATGCAGCGCGCACGCAACCACATCACTGCGCACGCGCTGCAAGCCTTGCGTGCCATCGTGCTGCGTGAGCTCGTCAAGTTCGGCCAGCAAAAGGGGCGGCTCATCTCGGCGCTGGTACGCCCGGTGCTGTGGCTCGCGGTGTTCGCAGCGGGCTTTCGCAACGTGTTCGGCGTCGCCATCGTCGATCCCTACGACACCTATATCCCCTACGACGTGTACATCGCGCCCGGGCTCATCGGCATGGTGCTGCTGTTCAACGGCATGCAGTCGTCGCTGGCCATGGTCTACGACCGCGAGATGGGGCTCATGCGGCTGCTGCTCACGGCGCCCCTGCCGCGCTGGTGGCTGTTGCTCGCCAAGCTGCTCGCCACCGCGCTTCTGAGCGTGGTGCAGGTGCTGGCTTTCGTGGTAGTGGCCGCGCTGCTCGGCACAACGTTGCCGATGGAGCCGCGTTCGCTGCTGCACGCCCTTGCGGCCACGCTGGCCGCGGCCTTGATGCTCGCGTCGCTGGGGTTGCTGCTGTCGGTGTATGTGCGGCAGCTGGAGAACTTCGCCGGCACGATGAACTTCGTCATCTTCCCCATGTACTTCCTCTCCACGGCGCTGTATCCGCTGTGGAAACTGGAAGAGTCTGGCGCAACCTGGGTGTGGCGCGCCGCGCAGTTCAACCCGTTCACGCACGCCGTCGAATGGATTCGCTTCGCGCTCTACGGCAAGGACCCGGGCATGGCGCCGCTGGTCGTGCTGGGCACGTTGACCGTGTGCTTCACGCTCGCCTGCTGGGGCTACGACCCGCAGCGCGGCTTCGGCAGCCTGACGCAAAGGGGGACGGCATGACAACGCGTCGCAGCGCACTGCTCGTCATGGCGGCAACAGCGGCCGCGACGGCCGCACCCTGGGTACGTGCCCAGCCCGGCAGCGATGCTCCGTTTCCGCAGCGCCCCATCTCGCTGTGGGTGCCGTGGCCGGCCGGCGGTGGCACCGACCTCACGCTGCGCCTGCTGGCCGATCTGGCCGGCCGGCAACTGGGCCAGCGGGTCGTGATCGAAAACCGCGGCGGCGCCGGCGGAACGCTGGCGATGCCGGTGCTGCAACAAGCACCTCCCGATGGCTACACGTTGGCGCAAATGCCGCAGCCGGTTTTTCGCGCGCCGCACACTCAGAGGGTCGGCTGGGACCCGATCCGTGACACCACACCGATCCTGCAGATCAGCGGCGTCACCTTCGGCGTCCTCGTGCCCGTCGCGAGTCCCTTGCGCAGTCTCGACGATTTGCTGGCCTACGCCCATGCCCACCCCGGCGAGTTGAGCATCGCGACCAACGGCATCGGCACCACGCCGCACTTGGTGCTGGAAGAACTGTTCACGCGGCGCGGCCTGACCTACATCCACGTTCCCTACAAGGGCACCGCAGAACAGATGGTGGCGGTTGCCTCGGGACAGGTGATGGCGGGCGTGAATTCAAACGGCTTCGCGCCGTATGTCGACACGGGGCGGCTGCGCCTGCTGGCGACATTCGGTGCGGCGCGCACACGGCGTTGGCCCAACGTGCCGACACTGAGCGAGCTGGGGCACGGCATCGTCGCCATGTCACCCTACGGCCTGGCCGGGCCGCGAGGCATGCCCGCCGGCGTGGTGCGCACGCTGCACGACGCTTTCAAGACGGCGCTGTTCGATCCGGCGCACATCGCCGAACTGGCCAGGTTCGACCAGGAGATCGCTTATCTGGACAGCGCGGACTACGGGCGGAGCATGCGAGAAGCCTATGCCGCGGAGCGGCGCGCGGTGGAGCGGCTGGGGCTCGCGGTCGCTCCAGGGTGACGCGCGTGAATCCCGGCCGGCCTCAGCGTGTATGCCGGGCACTGGCAGTGCTTGTCGCATTCGCGCTCTGCCTCGCGAGCGCCGCGCGGGCCGGCGTGATGACCAAAGCCATGATGGAAGAGCGCTTTCCTTCGCCGCTGATCGTCGGCGAGAGGGATTCGCAGTTGCCGGTGTGGCCGATCTTCAAACAGGATGCCACCACGACGCGGCTGGCCGGCTACGTCTTCGAGTCGATCGACCTTGCGCCCATCCCCGGTTTCTCGGGCACTCCGCCGAACCTGCTGGTCGCGCTCGATGCCAAGGGCGTGTTCCTCGATGTGCGCGTGCTGTCGCAGCACGAGCCGGTCTTCCTGGACGGGCTGGGCGAGACGCCGTTGTTGCGCTTCGTCGAGCAGTACAAGGACTTGTCGTTGCAGCAGAACATCAAGATCGGCGCTGCCGGCCAGCGTGGCGGCGAGCACGGCAGGGCCAACGCCTATATCGACGGTGTGTCGAAGGCGACCGCGTCGGTGCGCATCATCAACCAGACCCTGTTGTCGGCGGCGTTGCGTGTTGCCCGCGCGAAGCTGGGCTTCGCTGCCGGCCGCGACCCCGACCGGATTGCACGCGTGCGCCGCGACACCTACGCGACCATGGACTGGGAGGCGCTGCTGCGAGCCGGACTCGTGCAGCGAGTGCGAATCACGCGCGGCGTCGTGGAGCAGGCATTCGCCGGGACCGGCATGGCCGCAAGCGAGGGCGCATCGGACGACACCGTCGCGCAGCTGTACGTCGGCTGGCTGAACGCGCCCGTCGTTGGGCGTAACCTGCTCGGCGAAACGGGCTGGCAGCACCTGCTCGGGAGCATCGCCGATGGCGACCACGCGTTCCTGGTGATCGGCACCGGCAGCTACAGCTTCGTCGGCGACGAGTTCGTGCGCGGCGCGGTGCCCGAACGCATCGCGCTGCGGCAGGGCGAGCTGCCGATCGAGCTGCGCGATCTCGACTTCGACGACGCGCTGAAACTGCCGGAGGCACTGCGGCATGCCGACGCGAAGGTGTTCCGCGTGATCGGCCCGGCCGGGCTCGATCCGGCCCAGCCGCTGGCCTTCGCGCTGCGCGTCACGCGCGGCAGGGGCACTCTCTATCCCGAGCGCGTGAGCCGCGACTTCCCGGTTCGTTACGAGCTGCCGGCAAGCCAGCTGCAGTTGCCGGACAGCGACAGCAAGTCGTGGCACGGTATCTGGCGCTCGCGCGCGTGGGAGTTGGGCGTGATGGGAGCGGCGCTCGCACTGCTGGCGCTCGTGCTCGCGCAGCCTTCGTGGCTCGTGGCCGATGAGAAGCGGCTGGCGCGATTCCGCACGGGTTACCTGCTGTTCACGCTGGTGTTCATCGGCTGGTTCGCGCAAGGGCAGTTGTCGATCGTCAACATCACGGCGGTGCTGCAGGCGCTGCTCGCGGGTCGCGATCTCGGCTTCCTGCTCTACGACCCGATCAGCCTTTCGCTGTGGGCCTTCGTCGCGGTGACGCTGGTGCTGTGGGGCCGCGGCACCTTCTGCGGCTGGCTATGCCCGTTCGGCGCGCTACAGGAGCTGGTGGGCCAGCTGGCGCAAGTCCTGGGTGTGCGGCGCCGGCGGCTGCACCGCGATGTCGATGCCAGGCTAAAGGCCGTCAAGTACCTGCTGCTCGCGGGCATTCTGGGCGTTGCGACCGTCTCGGCACGTTGGACGGACCGCGTCGTGGAGATCGAGCCTTTCAAGACGGCGATCACGCTCAACTTCATGCGCTCGTGGCCGTATGTGCTGTGGGCGGCCGGCCTGGTCCTGGCGGGCGCCTTCGTCTATAAGGGGTTCTGCCGTTACCTGTGTCCGCTTGGCGCCGGCCTTGCACTACTAGGCCGCGTGCGCGTGCTGCGCTGGATACCGCGGCGCAGCGAATGCGGCACGCCATGCCAGACCTGCCGCCACCGCTGCGACTACCAGGCGATCCGGCCGGGCGGTGCCATCGTGTACGCAGAATGTTTCCAGTGCATGGAATGCGTCGCAATCCACGAAAGTGAGGAGCGTTGCTCGCCCCTGATCGCGAAACGGCGCGAACGCGTGTTCGTCTTGCGGCCCGAGCCCGCCCGCGCGGGCGACGCGAGAGGACGCACCCCATGAAGCGGCAACGCTTCCTGCGCGCCACGCTGGGCCTCGGTGCGCTGGCGATGCTTGGCGGCGTTGCCGCAGCCGGCCGCGGATTGCTATGGCGGCGCCGGACGCTGGTGGGCTTTGGCACCACGCTATCGCTGCAGGCCGCGCACACGAACGAACAGACGCTGGATCGCGCGCTCGATGCGGCAGTGGCTGCATTGCGGCGCATCGATGCGCAGATGAGCCTGTTCAACGCGGCAAGCGCGCTTTCGCGCTTCAACCGCGATGGCGCTTTGCCAGCGCCGCCCGCGGAATTGCTCGAGGTGCTGGAGATTGCGCAAGCTGTTTCGCGCGGCAGCGACGGCGCGTTCGACGTCACGGTACAGCCGCTGTGGCAGGTATTCGAGGCGGCCAAGCGCGCCGGCCGCCTGCCCGACGCCCGCGAAGTGGACGCCGCACGCGAGCGAGTCGGCTGGCGCGGCCTTGAACTGTCCGGCGAAGCGCTGCGCTTGCGCCGGCCCGGCATGGCTGTCACGCTCAACGGCATCGCCCAGGGTTATGCCGCCGACCGGGTGCGCCGGGTGCTGGTGATGCACGGTATCCGCCACGCGCTCGTGGACACTGGGGAATTCGCGATGCTCGGCCACAACGCCAATGCGCGGCCCTGGGCGCTCGGGATCGCCGACCCTCGCGACGAGACTGCTCTGGTGGCACGCCTGATGAGCGACGGCCGATGCATCGCCACGTCCGCCGACAACGAGGCGAGCTTCAGCGCCGACCACCGGCACCACCACATTTTCGATCCTCGCACCGGCTACTCGCCGCCTGCGTTGGCGGGAGTGACGGTGGCGGCCGACAGCGGCGCGATTGCCGACGCCTTGACCAAGGTGATGCTCGTCGCTGGCCCGCAGCGCGCGGTCAGTTTGGCGCGGCAGTGGAACGTCGACGTGTTGTGGGTCGACAAGGCCGGCGGATGGCGCGCCACGCCCGGCCTGCGGCTGGCCGGTTCTTGAGCGAAAAGCGAGATATCGG
>JAJNBO010000176.1 GCA_021156245.1 Ramlibacter sp.
TTGACCGCCACCGCAGACGGCCTGACGCGCGCCGACATCGTGCAGCACCTGCAGCTGGAAGAGGCGCGCCAGTTCGTCAGCAGCTTCGACCGGCCCAACATCCGCTACAGCATCGTGGAGAAGAAGGACCCCACGCTGCAGCTGCTGCGCTTCATCGAGCGCGAGCACGCCGGCGAAGCCGGCATCGTCTACTGCCAGTCGCGCAAGCGCGTGGAGGAGGTCGCCGAGATCCTGCGCAAGGAAGGGATGGACGCGCTGCCCTACCACGCCGGCCTGGACCCCGAGGTGCGGCAGCGGCACCAGGACCGCTTCCTGCGCGAGGACGGCGTGGTGATGACCGCCACCATCGCCTTCGGCATGGGCATCGACAAGCCGGACGTGCGCTTCGTCGCCCACCTCGACCTGCCGAAGAACATCGAAGGCTATTACCAGGAGACCGGGCGCGCCGGCCGCGACGGCCTGCCGTCGGACGCGTGGATGGCGTACGGCCTGCAGGACGTGGTGAACCAGCGGCGGATGATCGACGAGAGCCCGGCCGGCGAGGAGTTCAAGCAGGCGCTGCGCGGCAAGCTCGATGCGCTGCTGGCGCTCGCGGAGGCCACCGATTGCCGGCGTGTCCGGCTGCTCGCGTACTTCGGCGAGCCGTCGGCGCCCTGCGGCAACTGCGACAACTGCGTGTCCCCGCCGGCCGTGTGGGACGGCACCGAGGCGGCGCGCATGCTGCTGTCCACGATCTATCGCGTGCAGCAGGCGAACGGCCTGCACTTCGGAGCGGGCCACATCATGGACGTCCTGCGCGGCAAGACAACCGACAAGGTCAACCAGTTCGGGCACCAGCAACTGTCGACGTTCGGCATCGGCGCGGCGTTCTCGGAGCAGCAATTGCGCGGCGTGCTGCGGCAATTGATCGCGACCGGCGCCCTGCAGGTCGACGCCTCGGCGTTCAACACGCTGCACCTCACCGAGGGCTCGCGCGCCGTGCTGAAGGGCGAGCAGCAGGTGCTGCTGCGCGAGTCGATCAACCAGCCGGTGGGGCGGACGCGGCGCGAGCGCGGGGCGAAGGGCGCGCCTTCGGCGGCGGCAGCCGGCTTGACGGAGGCCGGGCAGCAGCGTTTTGCCGCGCTGAAGGCCTGGCGCGCCGAAGTGGCGCGGTCGCACAACCTGCCGGCCTATGTGATCTTCCACGATGCGACGCTGGCGGCGATCGCTGCCGCCGACCCGCGCTCGGTGCGCGATCTCCAAGGCATCAGCGGCATCGGCGCGGCGAAACTGGAGAAGTACGGACCGGGAGTGCTGGACGTGTTGCAGGCGATGGCTTAGCGCCGCGAAGCTGGGGTTGGGCTTCGCGCTCACCACCAGCCTACGAACCCGGCCGGCGCCACCGTCATTCCCGCGCAGGCGGGAATCCAGGGCTTCCGCATGGAAAGCGCCGCGTGCGGCACTCCTTCGGAAGCCCTGGATCCCGGCCTTCCCGGGATGACGCCTTATTGCATGAACCCGATGCTCCGCGACTCGCGGACTTCCGGCTTGATGCGATGCTCGGCCTCCAGTTGCTCGAGAAATTCTTCCGGTGAGAGCTGCGCGGCAAGGATCTCCACCTGCCGCTTCACCGCCGCGAAATCACCCGGACACAGCTGGTCGAGCTTCACCAGGCGCGCGGCAGCATCCGCCGACAGGAGCGACGCATCCCCGCCCAGCGCCTCCGTCACGAACATCTTCTCCCGCTGCGTGCCCGTCAGCGGCTTGAAGCGGATCTTGAACGCGAAGCGGCGCAGCGCCGCCTGGTCGATGCGGTCCATCAGGTTGGTGGTGCACACGAAGATGCCGGCGAAGCGCTCCATGCCCTGCAGCATCTCGTTGACTTCCGTCACCTCGTAGGTGCGTTGCGCCCCACGCCGGTCCTGCAGGAAGCTGTCCGCCTCGTCGAGCAGCAGCACCGCCTTCTCGGCCTCCGCCTCGCGGAACATCGCCGCCATGTTCTGCTCGGTCTCGCCAACGAACTTGCTCATGAGGTCGCTGGCCTGCTTGATCAGCAGCGGCTTGTCGAGGCTGCGCGCGATGTGTTCGGCCAGCGCCGTCTTGCCGGTGCCCGGCGCGCCATAGAAGCACAAGGTGCCGTGGCCGCGCGCCTTGAGCGCCTCGACGATGCGCGGCGCTTCGAAGCGCGACTCCACGTTCAGCATGTCCAGGTCGTAGGTGGTCACGCAAGGCCGCGCGGCCCCGTCCGCACTGCGGGTGCCCAGCGCGCGGTCGGCGTTGCGCAGCTGGCGGTCGATCAGGTCCTCCATCGCCACGCCTTCGCCGCCGGCGAGCCCCGCGAAGCGGACCGCCGTGCGGATCTGCGCCGGCGTCAGGCCCTTGCGCTCGGTGAGCCGCTGCACGAAAGCGGCGGAGACCTCCGCGCCCTCCAGCGTCTTGCGCACCAGCGCCTCGCGCGCGCCCGGGGGCGGCGACTTCAGTTCCAGGTGGTAGGCGAAGCGGCGACGGAAGGCCGGGTCGATCTGCTCGATGCGGTTGGTGACCCAGATGGTGGGCACCGGGTTCGATTCCAGGATCTGGTTCACCCAGGCCTTGCCGCTCACGCTGCCGGACGGCGGCGCCACCACCTGCTCGGCGCGCGCCATCAGCTGCGCCGCCTCGCTGGAGATCGGCGGGAACACGTCCTCCACCTCGTCGAACAGCAGCGCCGCCTGCGCGCTGCCCTTGAGGAACACCTGCGCGATCTGCAGCGAGCGGTAGCGGTCGCGGCCGCTGAGCGAATTGCCGTCGCGGTCCGCGTATTCCACCTCGAACAGCTCCAGCCCCGCCGCCTGCGCCACCACCTTGGCCAGCTCGGTCTTGCCGGTGCCGGGCGGGCCGTACAAGAGCACGTTGACGCCGGCCTCCTTGCGGTCGATGCCGTTGCGCAGCATGGCGCGGAGCACGCGGGCGTCCTCGGCCACGAACTCGAAATCTTCCAGCGTCAGCGCGCTCTTGGCCGACGGCCGCGTGAACACCGCCATCAGCTCGTTCTGATCGCGGTACTCGCGCATCAGCACGGGCGGCAGCTTCTCGCTGACCTTCATCAGGTCCGCCAGGTCCGTGATGTTGTGCTCGGAGATCAGGTTCTCGACGAGCCCGATGCGCTCCAGGCGCGAGCCGGCGCGCAGGGCTTCGCCCACTTCCGCCGCGTTGACGCCGGCGACCTCCGCGATCGCCGCGTACGCCTCCGGCGCGTTGTTGACCTTGAACTCCACCAGCAGGCTGCGCAAGTCCCGCTGGTAGCGCGCCAGCGTCCCGTACAGCAGCAGGGCGCGCTCGGCCTTGTTCAACTGCAGCAGGCTGGCCAGCGCGTCGATGTTCTTCTCCACCAGCGTGGAGTGCTTCTTCAAGGCGTGGGTCAGCCATTCCCCGGTGACCGTCAGCACGGACAGCAGGTCCTTCGGCTGGTCCTTCGCGTATTCGTCCAGGTAGAAGAACAGCGTGCCTTCCTCGTAGGGGCCGCGCCAGACGCCATGGCGGTCGAGGAATTCGCGCGGCGCCAGCTGCTCGTGCCCGCGCCAGAACTCGTTGTCCCTGCAGCGGCGGCCCAGGAATTCGCGCAGGCGGTCCAGCGACGGCGCCGGCCACACGAGGTGGCGGCCGGCGAGCGACAGCAGGCCGTTCAGGTCGCGCCGGACGTTGAACTTCGCGCCCTGCTTGGCGGCCAGCGTCAGCACGAAGTGCGAGCACATCAGGTCCAGGACAGGCGCGTCCTTCAGACCCGGCGAGGGCAGCACTTGCAGATCGAGCGAACGCTTGGCCAACCGACGTCCTCCGTCCATGGGGTGTCACGACTTAACGCGGACTGATGCTACATGGAAGACGCTGGTCCGTGGATACGGATGGAGACGAAGGGTCGCGCCGGCGGGTCCTGGCGCGTCGGCGGCACAATGCCCCCATGATCGGCCTTCCAGACATCCGCGCCGCCGCCGCCCGCCTGCAGGGGCACGTGCTGGCGACACCCTGCCTGGAGTCCCGCACGCTGTCGGAGATCGCCGGCTGCCAGGTGTTCCTGAAATTCGAGAACCTGCAGTTCACCGCCTCCTTCAAGGAGCGCGGCGCCTGCAACAAGCTGGCACAGCTGAGCACCGAGGAAGGACGGCGCGGCGTGGTGGCGATGAGCGCCGGCAACCATGCCCAGGGCGTGGCGTACCACGCCCAGCGGCTCGGGCTGCGGGCCGTGATCGTCATGCCACGCTTCACCCCGATGGTGAAGGTGGAACGCACGCGCGGCTTCGGGGCCGAGGTGGTGCTGCACGGCGACACGCTCGAGGAGGCGCGCAGCCACGCGCTGGAGCTGGTGGACCAGCAGAAGCTGGTGTTCGTGCATCCGTACGACGACGAGGCCATCATCGCAGGCCAGGGCACCGTCGCGCTCGAGATGCTCGAGGCGGTGCCGCAGCTCGATACGCTGGTGGTCGCCGTCGGCGGCGGCGGCCTGGTGGGCGGCATTGCCGCGGCGGCCAAGGCGCTGAAGCCCGGCTTGCAGGTCGTGGGCGTGCAGACGCTGCGCTTTCCGAACATGTTCAATGCGTTCAAGAACCAGGCGCTGCCGCAGGGCGAATCCACCATCGCCGAAGGCATCGCCGTCGGCCGGCCCGGCCAGTTCACGCAGGCGCTGGTGAAACGCTACGTGGAAGACCTCGTCCTGGTGGACGAGGGCGACATCGAGCAGGCGATCGTGCTGCTGCTGGACCTGGAAAAGACGCTCGTGGAAGGCGCCGGCGCCGCGCCGCTGGCGGCCGTGATGAAGGAGCCGCAGCGCTTTGCCGGCCGCAAGGTCGGGCTCGTGCTGGGCGGCGGCAACATCGACCCGATGCTGCTGGCGTCGGTCATCCAGCGCGGCATGGTCCGCGCCGGCCGGCTGGCGCGCCTGCGCGTGTGCGCGCGTGACGTGCCGGGCTCGCTGGCGCGCATCACGACCGTGGTCAGCCAGGCCGGCGCGAACATCGACGAGGTCCACCACCAGCGGGCCTTCACCCTGCTGGCCGCGCAGAATGTGGAGATCGAGCTGGTGGTGCAGACCCGCGGACGCGCGCACGTGCAGTCCCTGCTGCAGGCGCTGACGTCGGCAGGCTACGAGGCAAAGGAGCTTTGATGGACAAGCAGGCGCTGCAGGCGGCGTTGCCCGAGTACTTTGCGCCTTGGGTGCAGGCGCTCGGGCTGGCGGTGGAAGGTTTCGACGGCGGCGGCGTGACCCTGCGGTTGCCGCAGAATGCCGCTCTCTCGCGCGTGGGCGGCATGCTTTGCGGCCAGGCGATGATGGCCGCGGCCGACACGGCCATGGTGCTGGCGCTGATCAACCACTTCGGCAGCTTCAAGCCCTGCACCACGGTCCAGATGAACACCAGCTTCCTTAAGCCGCTGTCCGGCCAGGACGCGCTGGTCGAGGCGCGGGTGGTCCGCGCCGGCAAGAGCTTGGCCTTCGGCGAGATCGACATCCGTGGCGCCGAGGACGGCAAGAGCGCCTGCCGGGCGACGACCACGTACGCGCTGCTGTGATGCCGGGGTCGGCTGCGCCGAACCCGGCCTGCGAAATCCGACGGGCCAGGCAGGCCGGGTTGCGCGCCAGCGCACCCCGGCGCCTGCGATAAAATCACCGCAATCCAGAACCGAGGTAAGCATGACGAGCCCCAACGAGCCCCCGAAGCACGGTGAACATTTCGAGCCGCACGACCCGGTCGAAGACGTGGTGCCGATGATCCCGATCGTGCTGCCGGCCGTGGGTGCGGCGCTGATGTTCCTGCTGGCGTTCATTGCCATCTACATGGCCTGATCCTCGCATTCCCCGAATGCCTGAAGCCCCCGTGCAGCAATGCCGGGGGCTTCGTCGTTTCCGGCGCGGCCCAGCTGGACCGCATAAAGCTATGCAAGTTTTGCATGGTTTCAGCGGTCTCTGGCAACTGCCGCGCCACCCGGCTCCCTAAAATGACCTTCCAGCCGACCCAGCGGTGGACCGCCGACCCGCCAGCCGACTGAAGCCGAAGCCTGTTTTGAAAGGGCGTGCGTCGGGGGCGGTGGCCTCTGGCTCCTTTTGAAAACACGCTTTCAACTTAGGAGCTTCGAGGATGAACTCACCCGTGATGCAGGGCCTGAACCTGCGGACCCCCGCCTACGTGAAGAACGCCCGGCTGATCGCCTGGGTGGC
>JAJNBO010000177.1 GCA_021156245.1 Ramlibacter sp.
TCCATCGCCGCCTCGTAAGGGCTCTTGCCCATGCGCAGGTGGCGCACGATGTTCTCCACCTCCACGATGGCGTCGTCGACCAGGATGCCGATCACCAGCGACAGCGCCAGCAGCGTCACCACGTTGATGGAGAAGCCGAGCAGGTACATGCCGATGAAGGCCGGGATGACGGACATCGGCAAGGCCACGGCGGAGACGAAGGTGGCGCGCCAGTCGCGCAGGAACAGCCACACCACGATGACGGCGAGGATGGCGCCTTCGTACAGCAGCTTCAGCGAACCCTCGTACTCCTCCTGCACCGGCGTCACGAAGTCGAAGGCCTGCGTCAGCTCGATGTCGGGCCGCTGCGCCTTCATGTCGGCGAGCGCCTTCTGGATGGCGGCGCCCACCGCGACTTCGCTCTCGCCGCGGCTGCGCGCCACCTCGAAGCCCACCACCGGCTTGCCGTCCAGCAAAGCGGCCGCGCGCGGCTCGGCGATCGTGTCGCTCACCTCGGCCACGTCCGACAGGCGGACGTGCCGGCCGCCGGGCAGCGCGATCTCCATCTGCGCGATCTCGCGCGCGCTTTGCACCGTGGCCAGCGTGCGCACCGGCTGCTCGCCGCCGCCCAGGTCGACGCGGCCGCCCGCGCTCTCCGTCTGCACCTGGCGCAACTGGCGCGAAATGTCGGCCGCAGTGACGCCGAGCGATTGCAGCTTGAGCGGATCGACGGCGACGCGGATCTCGCGCGTCACGCCGCCCACGCGGTTCACCGCGCCGACGCCCGGCACGGCCAGCAGCCGGCGCGACAGGTCGTTGTCGACGAACCAGGACAGCGCCTCGTCGTCCATGTTGCGCGAAGCGATGGTGAAGGCCAGCACCGGCTGGCCCGCGAGCTCGAGCTTGTTGATGATCGGGTCGCGCAGGTCCGTGGGCAGGTCGGAGCGCACCTTGGCGACGGCCGACCGGACGTCGTCCACCGCTTCCTGCACGGGCTTTTCCAGCCGGAACTCCGCGGTGATCGTCACCACGCCGTCCTGGGCCTTGGTGTAGATGTGCTTGAGCCCCTGCACGGTGGCGATGGAGTTCTCGATCTTGCGCGCGACGTCGGTTTCCAGCTGCGCCGGCGCGGCGCCGGGCAGCGCGGCGGTCACCAGCACCGTGGGCAGGTCGATGTCCGGGAAGTTCTGCACCTTCATCGACTTGAAGGACAGCACGCCGGCGAAGGTGAGCAGCACGAACAGCATCACCGCCGGGATGGGGTTGCGGATGGACCAGGCCGAGACGTTCATGGCTTGGTCCTCACTTCGCGGCCGATGCGGCCTGCGCAGGCGGCGCGGCGGGCGTGCCGTTGCTCACGCGCACGAGGTCGCCGTCGTTCAGGAAGCCGCCGCCGCTGGCGACGATGCGCATGTCGGGGGTGAGCCCGGACAGGACTTGCAGCCGGTCGCCGGCGATGCGGCCGATCTGCACCTTCACCTGGGTCACGCGGTTGTCGGGGTTCACGCGGAAGACGTAGCTGAAGCCCTCGCGCACCACCACGGCCGGCTGCGGCACCGTCAGGGCCGGCTGCGAGCCCAGCTCGAACTCGCCACGGGCGAACATGCCGGCGCGTTCGCTCCCGGACGCCGGCCCGGGCAGCGGCTTCACGTCGACGAAGACGATGGCGACGCGGCTTTGCGGGTCCACCGTCGGCCCGATCATGCGCACGCGGCCTTCCAGGCGCGCGCCGCTGGTGGCCGTGATGATGGCGCGCGTGCCAGGCGTGACGCGGCCCAGTTCCGACGACGTCACTTCGGCCCGCCACTCCAGGCGGCCCTTGCGGATCAGGCGGAACAGCTCGGTTCCGTTGCCCACCACCGCGCCCACCGTCGCCGTGCGCGCGGAGATCACGCCGTCGTCCGGCGCATGCACCGCCGTCTGGCTCAATCGCACCTGCTGCGCCTGCAACTGGGCCCGCATGGCGGCCACGCGCGCCTGCGCGGTCTTCTCGGCCGTGATGTACTGGTTGATCTGGGATGCGCTCATGGCGCCGGTCTGCTGCAGCGTGCGGGCGCGCGCCGCGTTGTTGGCGGCGTCCGCGGCGCTCGCCTCGGCTTCCGCCAGCGCGGCCTGGGCCTGCGCGGTGTCCGCCCGCAGGCTTTCACCGGCAAAGCGCGCCAGCACCTGCCCGCGCCGCACGCGGTCGCCGACGCCCACCAGCACCTCGGCGATGCGCAGCCCGCTGGCCTCGGCGCCGATGATCGCCTCCTGCCAGGCCGCCAGGTTCCCGTTGGCCGCCAATGTCACCGGCAGCATGGCCTGCGTCGGCACCACGGTCGTGACGGTGAGTGCGGGCTTGGGCGCGGGCTTGGTCTCGGCGGCCTTGTCGCCGCAGGCGACCAGCGCGAGCGGCAGGAGCAGCGCGCCAGCGCGCGCGAGGGGAGAGGACAGGAGATTCACGTTGCTCGTTCCTTCTTGTTCTTCGTTCAGTCGCGCCGCGCCGCCGTGGTCGCTGCATCGGGCCGTTGCCAGCCCCCACCCAGCGCGCGGTACAGGGCGATCCAGGCGGCGATGCGCTCGCGTTGCAGGCTCACCAGCGCGATCTCGGCGGCCAGCGCCACGCGGCGCTGGTCTTCCAGTTCGATGAGGCTGCCGAGGCCGCTGCGGTACAGCGACTCGGCGGCGGCGAAGGAGGCCCGGTAGCCCTCCACCGCCGTGCGGACGTCCTCTCCGCGCTCGCGCGCGCTCTCGAGGTTGACCAGGGCGTCCTCCACTTCGCGGACCGCCTGCCGCACGCGCGCGGCGTACTGCGTGGCGCTTTCCTCATACCGCGCCTGCGCCGCGTCGACCGCTGCGGCGCGGCGGCCGGCGTCGAACAAGGGCACGGTCAGGGCGAGCGGGCCGATGGACCAGGTCTGCGCGTCGCTGGTCTGCCCTGCTGCGCGGATGTAGCCGCCGGCGATCTGCCCGCTCAGGGACAGGCGCGGGAAGCGGTCGGCGCGCGCCGCGCCGACGTCGGCGCTGGCAGCTTCCACCGCGCGTTCGGCCGCGAACACATCGGGGCGTTGCGCCAGCAGGCTCGCCGGGACGGACGGCAGGACCGCCGTCGCGAAGCCGGAGGGCTCGACCCAGGGCACGGCGAGGCGCTGGCGCAGTGCCGGTTCCGCCAGGCCGGTCAGCGCGACCAGCGCCTTGACCGTCAAGTCGCACTGGGCCTGCTGCTGGGTGGCGCGGGCCGAACCCTCGGCGGCGCTGGCACGCGCCTGCGCCGCCACCGCAGGCGCGGTGAAGCCGGCTTCGGCGCTCAGGCCCGTCAGGCGCGCAGTCTCGGCGCGTGACCGTGCGTCATTGCGCGTGACCGCCACCAGGCGCTCGCAGGTGCGCAGGTCGAGGTAGGTCAGGGCGGTTTCCGCGGCCACGGCGACCCGGGCTTCGTGCCAGCCGGCTTCCGCACCGGCCAGCCGGGCACGCGCCGCGTCGGATTGCGCCGCGCGGCCACCGAACAGGTCGAGCTCCCAGGCCGACTGCAGGCCCGCTTGCCCCACCGTGGAGACCATGGGCAAGCCCTGTACGGCGTTGCCACGAACGAGGGATGCGGTGCCATCGACCGTGGGAAGCAGGGCGGCCCGCGCGGCGATGCGGGCGGCGCGCGCTTCGGCGATCCGCGTGCCGGCGGAGGCCACCGTGGGGTTGGCCGTCTGCGCGGCTTCCACCAGGTCGACGAGGAGCGGGTCGTTGAACTGCTGCCACCACTGCCGCAGGTCCGACAGCGTGCCGCCATGCGGCAGCGATGCGTACCAGCGCGGAGGCGCCTCGGTGGCGACGGACGATGGGGGGCGGGAGACGGCGCAGCCGGCGAGCAACAACAGCAAACCGGCCGCCGCCGCTACGGGGCGCAAGAGCTTCATGAGTCCTTCCCGGATCGGGGCTTGTCGTCACGCTGCCGGCGGGCTCCGTGGTGCGGCGCCGCGGCAGCGAAACGTGCGAGCCTACCACCGCCGGAGCGGTGGCATGCACACACTGCTACGCGCTCCTTTTGGCCGAAGTTCAGCCGAACACGTGGCGCCAGAGCGCGAGGATGGCGTCCCGCTCGGCGCCGACCTGGTGCTCGGGGAACTGCGTCGATTCCTCGTTGAGCCGCGCGCGGTGCTGGTGGCGGCGCAGCTCGCGGTAGGCGGAGGCGGCGGCCTGGCCCACGCCGGCGGGCAGCAGCCCGGCGCTTTCAGCACGCTGCAGCAAGGCGATGTTGCCAACGTTGGGCACCAGCTCGGGGTGCTGCCCCGACTGCGACAGGACGAGGAATTGCACCGCGAATTCGGCATCCACCATGCCGCCCGGGCTGTGCTTGAGGTCGACGCTGCCGGCCTTCACCGGATGGGCTGCGCGCACCTTCTCGCGCATGGAGACGATCTCGCGCCGCAGGGCCTCGACGTCGCGCGGGGCCGTGATCACCGCTTCGCGCACCGCGTCGAAGCGCGGCCGCAATGCCTCGAGGCCCACCACGAAGCGCGCGCGCGTCATCGCCTGGTGTTCCCAGGTCCAGGCCGTGTTGCTGCCGCGGCGCTGCTGGTAGTCGTCGTAGGCGCGGAAGGTGGTGACCAGCAGGCCGGAATTGCCGTTGGGACGCAGCGCGGTGTCGATCTCGAACAGGTCGCCCTCGGCCGTCTTGGTGGACAGCCAGTTGATGATCTTGCGCACGTAGGCGGCGTAGGCGTCCGGTGCGCGCTCGTCCTCGTCCTCGTAGACGAACACGATGTCGAGGTCGCTGCCGTAGCCCAGCTCCTTGCCACCGAGCTTGCCGTAGCCGAGGATCGCGAAGCAGGGCGACTCGCGGTGGCGCTGCTTCAGGCGCTCCCAGCACCAGCGCGCGGTGACGCGCAGCGTGGCGTCCGCCAGCGCACTGAGTTCGTCCGCCACCTGCTCCACCGTCAGCACGCCTTCGACGTCGCGCGCCAGCGTGCGGAACAGCTCCGCGTGGTGCGCGCGGCGCAGCAGGTTGAGCAGGGTTTCGTCGTCGTCCTCGCCGGTGATCTGCAGCGAGCGGCGGCGGTGCTCGAGCTCGCGCTCGTAGTCCTCGGTGCTGAAGCGCTCCGCCAGCACACCGTCGCTCGCCAGCTCGTCGATGACGCCGGGGTGCTGCATCAGGTAGCGTGCCGGCCAGCGCGCGGCGCCCAGCAGGCGCAGCAGCCGCTCGTGCACGCCCGGCCGCTCCCAAAGCAGCGCCAGGTAGCTTTCCCGGCGCAGCAGCGGCTCGATCCAGTCGATCATCCGCAGCGACGCTTCTTCGCCGACCCGGCCTTCCTGCAGCCACAGACCCGTGCGGGCGATCAGCTTCGACAAGCGGGTGCGCGCGTCGTCCCGCAACGCCATCACGCGCGGGTGCTTGCACCACGCGGCGATGCGCTGCTGCAGTTGCGCAGGCAACTGCTCGATCAGGTCTTCCAGGTCCGGCGGGGCCTTCTGGCCGCGCGGCCCGGCGCAGCCCTTGCACTCGACGCTGCCGCCCAGCAGCTTGTCGAATTCCTCGGCGACCAGTTCGCGATGGCCGTCCAGCTCGTGCAGGAACGGGCAGCAATCGGCATAGCCCATGGCCTGGGCGATCCACGTCAGGTCGCCGTCGCCGGGCAGCACGTGCGTCTGCTGGTCATCGAGATACTGGATGCGGTGTTCGACCCGCCGCAAGAACACGTAGGCGGCGGCGAGCGCCTTCGCCGTGGACTCCGACATCAGGCCGGCGCCGGCGAGCCGCTCCAGCGCCTGCAGCGTCGGCCGCGTGCGCAGCTCGGGGAACTGGCCGCCGCGCACCACCTGCAGCAGCTGCACGGTGAACTCGATCTCGCGGATGCCGCCGCGCGACAGCTTGACGTCGTTCGCGCGTTCCGGGCGGCCGGCGGCGCGGCGCGCGGCGTGCTCGCGGATCTGCCGGTGCAGCACCCGCAGCGCGTCGAACACCGCGTAATCCAGGTAGCGGCGAAAGACGAAGGGAAGGACCGCCGTGCGCAATGCCTCGGCGGAACGGTCGTCGATGCAGCTGCGCGGCGCGACCACCCGGCTCTTCATCCAGGCGAAGCGTTCCCATTCGCGGCCCTGCACCAGGAAGTAGTCCTCCAGCGCATCCAGCGACACGGCCGGCGGCCCGGAGTTGCCGTTCGGCCGCAGCGCCAGGTCGACCCGGAACACGAAGCCGTGCTCGGTGACGTCGCC
>JAJNBO010000178.1 GCA_021156245.1 Ramlibacter sp.
CAGGGCCCCGCCTACCACTGGTGGCTGGTCGCCCTGCTGCTGCTGTTCTGGCAGGTGTTGCGGCTGGCGGGCGAGCGCCTGCACGAAACGCACCGGCGCAATTTCGAACTGCAGTTCCGCAATGCGCAGCTGATCGAGTCCCTCACGCGCCAGACGCAGGCGGCGCTGGACGCGGTGGAAATCAAGAACCGCTTCCTGGCGAGCGCCGCCCACGACATCCGGCAGCCCGTGCACGCGCTCGGCCTGTACGCGGACTGGCTGGGGAGCGAGCCGGAACTGGTGCACGAACTCGCGCCGAAGATCGTGAATGCCACCAAGGCGGTCAACCAGCTGTTCGACTCGCTGTTCGACCTGGCGCGGCTGGACTCCGGAAAGATCCGGCTGAACATCGAGCCGGTCGACGTCGGCAAGCTGCTGCGCGACCTGGAACTGCAGTACCGGCCCCTCTGCGAGGCCAAGGGCCTGCGCTTCCGGCTGCACGTGCGCCCGGGCACGGCGACGTCCGATCCCATCCTGCTGCAGCGCGTGGTGGGCAACCTGATCTCCAACGCGGTGAAGTACACGCAACGCGGGGGCATCCTGGTGGCGTCGCGCGCGACGCCGCAGGGGCTGCGCATCGAGATCTGGGACACGGGCGTGGGCATCGCGCCGATGCACCAGCGCGAGATCTTCCGGGAGTTCTACAAGGTGCCCGCGCATTCGGGCACCGAGGACGGCTTCGGGCTGGGCCTCTACATCGTGGCGCGGCTCACCCACATCCTCGGGCATCCCCTCAGCCTGTCGTCGCAACCCGGCAGGGGCTCGGTGTTCCGGCTCGTGCTGCAACCGACCGATGCGCGACAGGCCGCGGAGCGCGCGAAGACGGCCCTGGCATCGCTCCTGCCGGTGCGTGCCAGGAACCCCGTCAGCTCGTGAGCAGCCCGTGCGTGCGGGCGAAGTGGATCGTCTGCGTGCGGCTCTTCACGCCCAGACGGCGGAACAGGCGCCACAGGTGCACCTTCACCGTGTGCTCGCTGATGCCGAGTTCGTCGGCGATCTCGCGGTTGGAGAGCCCGCGATCGAGCATCACGATCAACTGCTTTTGCCGCTTGGACAGCTTGTTGTCGGTCGGCGCGAGTTCCTCGAACTTGCCGTCCGCGGAGAGCAGCGCGCGCAGCGAATTGCCGATCTCCTGCCCGCCCGAGGACTTCTCGATGTAGATGTCGGCGCCGGCCTCGATGCACTGCTCCTCCGCGTCCGCCGCGGGCGACGCCGACAGCACCGCCAGCGGCGTCTCGGGAAAGCGCTTCTTCAGTTCGTGCACGCCGGAGGCGCCCGTGGTGTCCGGCAGCTTCAGGTCGAGCGTGATCAGGTCCGGGTTGCCGTGCTGCTGCACGGCCGACTCGATGCCGCCGAGGCGGTCGAGTTCGACGACGTTGGCGCCGGGGCGCATGCGCCGCAGCAGCATCACGACGGCCTCCCGCATCAGCGGGTGGTCGTCGACGACGTACATGGTCATGGTCTTCAATGGATTTCCAGCGTAAGGTATTCCCAAGGATAGCGTTTCCGCGCTGCAAACATCCGTGCTAATGCGTTAGTTTCAGCTGTCGCCCAGGGTCTTCAACGCTGCCGTGACCGTCGCTGCGTCCACGCCGTCCGCCAGCGATGCCCCGGCATCGGCAGGCAGTGCCTGCGACTGCTTCATGGCGGAGATGCACTGCCCCGCTTCCCTGGGCGATGCGAAGGCCCCGCTCTGCACGAGCAGCTTGCCCTGCGCATCGACGAACTTGAAGTAGAACCTGCCGTCGGATTCGCGGTACTGCTTGAAGCTCGGCAGCGCCGCCTTTGCCTTGCTGTCCTTCTTGCCGGCGGCAGCGCCGGAAGACAGGTTGCGCAGCCCCACCGCGTCGCGCAGCTCGCGGATCAGCGGCGTGGCACGCGTGCGGGCCTTGGCCGCGCCCGCCTGCAGGATGTCTTCCAGTTCGCCGGGATGGCCGACGAGGTGCTGGTAACGCTCGCGCATGGGGGCGATCTCGCGGTCGATGCGCTCGAACAGCAACTGCTTGGCATCGGCCCACGAGATGCCGTCGGCATAAGCCTGCCGCAGCTGCTGCGTTTCCTCCGCGGAGGCGAACGCCTGGTACACCTGGAACAGCGAGGAGCCTTCCACCGCCTTCGGCTCGCCGGGCGCCCGCGAGTCGGTGACCATCGAGAAGATCTGCTTGCGGACCTGTTCGCGCGGGCTGAACAGGCCGATGACGTTGTCGTAGCTCTTGCTCATCTTCCGGCCGTCGAGGCCCGGCAGCAGCGCCACGGACTCGTCGACGGCGGCTTCGGGCAGCACGAGGTGCTCCCCGTACAGGTGGTTGAAGCTCTGCGCCATGTCGCGCGCCATCTCGATGTGCTGCACCTGGTCGCGGCCCACCGGGATCTTGTGCGCCTTGAACAGCAGGATGTCCGCGGCCATCAGCACCGGGTACATGAACAGGCCGGCCGTCACGTCCGCGTCCGGATCCACGCCGGCGGCGGTGTTCTTGTCCACCTGCGCCTTGTACGCGTGCGCGCGATTGAGGACGCCCTTGCCCGTGACGCAGGTGAGCAGCCAGGTCAGCTCCGGGATCTCGGGGATGTCGGACTGGCGGTAGAAGAAGACCTGCTCCGGGTCCAGCCCCGCGGCGAGCCAGCACGCGGCGATTTCCATCGTCGAGCGCTGGATGCGCGCTGGCTCGTCGCACTTGATCAGCGCGTGGTAGTCGGCCAGGAAGTAGAAATTCTCGGTGCCTTGCCGGCGGCTCGCTTCGACGGCGGGGCGGATGGCGCCGACGTAGTTGCCCAGGTGCGGGGTGCCGGTGGTGGTGATGCCGGTGAGGTAGCGTTGGATCGTCATGCGTCAGCGGACCAGGGAGAGCAGGGGGGCGATCAGCACGGAGTAGCTCGCGCGCACCAGCGGCGAGATCCACCACGCGCCGAGGATGCCGGGGATCAGCAGCGCCAGCACGATGAAGAAGCCGAAGGGTTCCACGCGCGAGAGCTGGTAGGCCGGACCGCGCGGCAGCAGCCCGACCAGCACGCGGCCGCCGTCCAGCGGCGGCACCGGGAAGAGGTTGAACACCGCGAGCACCAGGTTCACCACGATGCCAGCCTGTGCGACGGACAGGAAGAAGCGCTCGTTCACGTCCGCGGAGACCAGCGCCACCAGCAGCAGCGCCCACGCCACCGCCTGGATGAAGTTCGACACCGGCCCGGCGGCCGCCACCCAGATCATGTCGCGCCGCGGGCTGCGCAGGTTGGCGAAATTCACCGGCACCGGCTTCGCATATCCGAGCACGAACGGGCCTCCGGGAATGGCGGCGGTGGTGAACAGCAGCAGCAGCGGCATCGCGATGGTGCCCACCGGGTCGATGTGCTTCAGCGGGTTGAGCGTCATGCGGCCCATCATGTAGGCGGTGCTGTCGCCGAAGTGGCGTGCCACGTAGCCGTGCGCGGCCTCGTGGATGGTGATCGCGAAGAGCACCGGAAGGGCGTAGACCAGGAGGGTCTGGATCAGGTTGTTGAAGTCCACCCGGGCATTGTCTCAGAGGCGCCGCAGCGCCCTCACAGCCCGAGGCGCGCCATGTCCCCGCGCCCTTGCCGCACCAGCACGGCGTCGCCGCCCGTTCCCATCGGGGTGAGGTCCACCACCGTCGTCGGCTGGTCGGGGCAGGGGCCCGCGCCGATCACCGCGTCCAGCAGCTTCTGGTAGCGGTCGCGGATGCGGTCGGGATCGTTCATGGCCTCGGTCTCGTCGGGCGCGATCAGCGTGGTGGCGAGCAGCGGCGCGCCGTGCTGCGCCAGCAGCTCCTGCAGCACCTTGTGGTCCGGCACGCGCAGGCCGATGGTCTTGCGCTGCGGGTGGCTCACGCGGCGCGGGACTTCGCGCGTCGCATCGAGGATGAAGGTGTAGGGGCCGGGCGTCGCCGATTTCAGGAGACGGTATTGCTTGTTGTCGACTCGCGCGTAGTTGGCCAGCTCGCTCAGGTCGCGGCAAAGCAGCGTGAGGTGGTGCTTCTCGTCCACGCGACGGATCTGGCGCAAGCGGTCGGCGGCCGCCTTGTCGTCCAGATGGCAAGCGATGGCATAGCTCGAATCCGTAGGCACGGCCACGACTCCGCCACCCGCGATGATCGACACGGCCTGCTTCAACAGGCGCGGCTGCGGATTGTCCGGATGCAATTCGAAGTATTGAGCCATGGGTGTCAGGCCGCGTCGGGCACCCGGTCCCGGCGCTCGCGCACCGTGAGCCAGGCGCCGGCGGCGCCGCAGACCGCAATCATGACGATGCCGGCCAGGGAAAGGTGGTCCGGCAGATGCGAAAAGACGATCACGCCGCCGAGCATCGCGAAGCCGATCTGGGAATAGAGGTAGGGCGTGAGCGTGGCGGCCGGCGCGCGGGTGTACGCCATGATCAGCATGAAGTGGCCGACCGCGCCCATGAAGCCCATGAAGCACAGCCCGGCCCAGTGCCAAGGGTTGTCCAGCGACGTCCATACGAAGGGCAGGGCGAGCGAAGCCACCAGCGTGCCCGTCCAGCCCGTGTACAGGTGCATGGTGACAGGATCCTCTGTGCGGGCCATCTTGCTGGTGAGCACCTGGAACCAGGAATTGCAGCCGACCAGCGCCAGCGGCAGCAGGCTCGCCAGGCCGAAGCTGCTGCCGCCCGGCCGGATGATCATGAGCGTCCCGACGAAGCCTCCCGCCACCAGCGCCCAGCGGGCGGCGGAGACGCGTTCCTTCAGGATCGTCGCGGCCAGCAGCGTGATCACCAGCGGGGTGATCATCACGATGGCCGTGAACTCGCCCACCGGCATGAAGCGCAGGCTGGCGAACGCCAGCAGGCTGCTGGCGAGCAGGAGCACGCCACGCACGAGCTGCCAGCTGAGGTGGCGCGTGCGCCAGACGGCACGCCCTCGCAGCGGCACGACGACCAGGGTCGTCGCGACCGCCTGGAAGGCATAGCGGAACCACAGAGCCATCAGCAGCGGAACACCGGCGCTGACCCACTTGGTGGTGGTGTCCAGGGCCGCGAAACAGGCGCTGGCGGCGACCACCAGCGCGATGCCGGCCAGCGCGTGGGAACGGCCCGCCTCGCCGCTCACCGGACGCGATCGGCCAGCAAGTCCCAGACGGGCGTCAGCGCGCCCTGCAGGAAGGGCAGCTGGCCCAGGTCGGTGTGGCTTTCACCGGGGCTGTGGAAGTCGCTGCCGCGCGACGCGGCCAGCCCGAACTCGCGCGCCGTCTCGGCGTAGGTCACGTACTCCGCCGGGGTGTGGCTGCCGGTGACCACCTCGACGCCGCGGCCGCCGTGCGCCTTGAATTCGGTGAACAGCGCGTATTCCTCGTTGGCGCTGAAGCGGTAGCGCGCCGGATGGGCGATGACGGCCACGCCGCCGGCCTGCGTGATCCAGCGCACCGCGTCCCTCAGCGTGGCCCAGCGGTGCGGCACGAAGCCGGGCTTGCCTTCCGTGAGGAAGCGGCGGAACACCTCGCCCGTGTCGCGGCACACGCCCGTTTCCACCAGGAACCGGGCGAAGTGGGTGCGCGAGATCAGCCCGGGGTTGCGCGCGTACTTCAGCGCGCCTTCGTAAGCGCCCGGGATGCCCGCCTTGGCAAGCCCGGCGGCGATCTCGCGGGCGCGGGCGTCGCGTCCGCCGCGCGTGGCGGCGAGGCCTTCGCGCAGCTGAGTGTCCTGCTCGTCGAATCCCAGGCCGACCACGTGCACCGTTTCGTCGGCGAAGGTGACGGAGATCTCGACGCCCGTGAGGTACTTCATCCCCAGGGCGTGGGCCGCCGCCGCCGCGCGTTCCTGGCCGCCGATCTCGTCATGGTCGGTCAGCGACCACAACTGCACTCCGTTGGCCGCCGCGCGCGCCGCCAGGTCCTCGGGAGTCATCGTGCCGTCGGACACGATGGAATGGCAATGCAGGTCGGCGTTCTGGATGGGCACCCGCCGATTTTAGGCGGCGGGCCCGACGGGCAAGGCCGGGCAGCCGGACGACCCTGATTTCCGCTGCCTCGGCAACGCTGCCTACTTGTGCACGGTCCCGGGTAACAGGACGTGCGGGAGGTTACGGAGCGTCACGGGGCCC
>JAJNBO010000179.1 GCA_021156245.1 Ramlibacter sp.
TCCATGAAAGCCTGGCACCGCAGCAACTGCTCCAGGCTCACGTACTCGTCCGGCTGGTGCGCCTGGACGATGCTGCCGGGGCCGCACACCACCGTGCGGATGCCGGCCTGCTTGAAGATGCCGGCCTCGGTGCCGAAGGCCACGTTGGTGGTCGCGCGCTCGCCGGCCAGGCGCAGCGCGAGGCGGGTCACGTCATCGTCCACCGAACCCAGGAAGCTGGGGATCTCGCAGATCGTGTCGAAGCTGAAGCCGGTGTCCGGCGCCACCTTCTGCATCGCGGGCTCGAGCGAGCGCGCATAGGCGACCACCTGCTCCTGCATCCGCCGCGCATCGGCGGTCGGCAGGTCGCGGAATTCATAGCGGAACTCGGCGTCGCGCGGCACCACGTTGTCGGCGATGCCGCCATGGAACTGGCCGACGCTGGCCGTGGAGAACGGCACGTCGAAGCCCTCGTAGCGCGGCTCCTCGCGCTCGAAGGTTTCGGCCATGTCGCGCACGCGGCCGACGACCCGCGCGGCCATCTCGATCGCGTTCACCGATTGCGGCGTCAACGACGAATGCGCCTCCTTGCCCCGCACGCAGCAGCGGTAGCGGTACACGCCCTTGTGCGCGATGGCGGGCACCATGCTGGTGGGCTCGCCGACGATGCACGCCAGCGGCTGGATGCGCGCATCGCGCATGTCGGCGATCAGTTCCTTCACGCCGAAGCAGCCGATCTCCTCTTCGTAGCTGAAGGCGAAGTGGATCGCGAACGGCGCCTTGCTCGCCAGGAACAGCTCGGCATGCGCGACGGCGGTGGCGATGAAGCCTTTCATGTCCGCCGATCCCCGGCCATAGAGGCGGCCGTCGCGGACGACCGCGCCCAGCGGATCCACTGACCAGTCCTGCCCGTCCCAGGGCACCGTGTCCGTGTGCCCGGAGAGGATGACCCCGGCCGGCTTGCCTTCGCCCAGCGTGGCGAACAGGTTCGCCTTGGTGCGCTCCGCGTTGTAGCTCAGCCGCGACTTCACGCCCAGGCGCGCGAGTTCGTCGCGGATGCAATGGATGAGATCGAGATTGGAGTTGGCGCTGACCGTGTTGAAACCCACCAGGGTGCGGGCGAGTTCCAGGGCGCGGGGCGTGGGGGAAGGGGCAGCCATGCGCCATTCTCGCGGATTCCCCTCATAGGCACGTTCCTTGCGGGCTCGTACACTGGAAGACTTCTCTCCCGCAGGCTCCCACCAAAGTTCCCATGAAGCTCCTGGACTCCATCGTCACCGAGGCCGCGTCCATCGTCGCGGTGCGCCGCGACATCCACGCCCATCCCGAACTCTGCTTCCAGGAAGTGCGCACCGCCGACCTGGTGGCCTCCAAGCTCACCGAATGGGGCATCCCCATCCACCGTGGCATGGGCAAGACCGGCGTCGTCGGCATCGTCAAGAACGGGACGTCGTCCCGCGCCATCGGCCTGCGCGCCGACATGGACGCCCTGCCCATGCAGGAGTTCAACACCTTCGCGCACGCCAGCAAGCATGCGGGCAAGATGCACGCATGCGGCCACGACGGCCACACCGCCATGCTGCTCGCCGCCGCGCAGCACTTCGCGAAGAACCGCAACTTCGACGGCACCGTCTACCTGATCTTCCAGCCCGCCGAGGAAGGCGGCGGCGGCGCGCGCGAGATGATGCGCGACGGCCTCTTCGAGAAGTTCCCGATGGAGGCGGTGTTCGGCATGCACAACTGGCCGGGCTCGCAGATCGGCAGGTTCGCCGTCAGCCCCGGCCCGGTGATGGCCTCGACCTCCGAGTTCAAGATCACCATCCGCGGCAAGGGCAGCCACGGCGCCATGCCGCACCTGGGCATCGACCCGGTGCCGGTCGCCTGCCAGATGGTGCAGGCCTTCCAGACCATCATCAGCCGCAACAAGAAGCCGATCGACGCGGGCGTGGTCTCCGTCACGATGATCCATGCCGGCGAGGCCACCAACGTGGTGCCGGACAGCTGCGAGCTGCAGGGCACCGTGCGCACCTTCAGCACCGAGGTGCTGGACCTGATCCAGAAGCGCATGCAGCAGATCGCCGAACACACCTGCGCAGCGCACGACGCCGTCTGCGAGTTCGAGTTCGTGCGCAACTACCCGCCCACCATCAATTCGCGCGAGGAAGCGGAGTTCGCCCGCAAGGTGATGGCCTCCATCGTTGGCGAGGCCAACGTGCTGGTGCAGGAGCCCACCATGGGCGCCGAGGACTTCGCGTACATGCTCGAGGCCAAGCCCGGCGCGTACTGCTTCATCGCCAACGGCGACGGCTCGCATCGCGAGATGGGCCATGGCGCCGGCCCCTGCATGCTGCACAACCCCAGCTACGACTTCAACGACGACCTGATCCCGCTGGGCGCCACCTACTGGGTGCGCCTGGCGGAAGAATGGCTCGCCAAGGGCAGCCGGTGAGCGGGGCGGCGTCCGCGTTCTCGGCCAGCTACGCCGAGGCGCGGCGGAAGTTCCTGCAGGCCGCGGAGGAAGCCGGCCTGGCGGTGGAGGCAAAGGCGCATCCGCTGCCCGGCCTGGAAGGCGAGCCGCTCGCCATGGACGTGGCGCGGGACGGGCACCCCAGCGCGTCCCGGCTGCTGATCCTCACCAGCGCCTGCCACGGCGTCGAAGGTTATTGCGGCAGCGGCGTGCAGGTGGATGCCCTGCGTGACGCGGCTGCCCGCGCGCGCGCCGCCGATGCCGGCGTCGCGGTGCTGTACATCCACGGCCTCAACCCGTTCGGCTTCTCGCACTTCCGGCGCACGACGCACGAGAACATCGACCTGAACCGCAACTTCCACGACTTCTCGGCGCCGCTGCCGCAGAACGTGGACTACCGCGAGCTGCACCCGCTGCTGGTTCCCCCCGAGTGGCCGCCGTCCGCGCAGAACACGCAGGCCATCCAGGCCTACGTCGCGAAGCACGGCGAGAAGGCTTACCAGTCCGCGATCTCCCGCGGCCAGTACGAATTCGCCGATGGCCTGTTCTATGGCGGCAACGCGCCGAGCTGGAGCAACCTGGCGCTGCGCGAGGTGCTGCGCACGCACGGCCGCCGGGCCGGCCGCATCGCATGGATCGACGTGCACACCGGGCTGGGCCCCAGCGGCCTGGGTGAACGCATCTACGCCGGCCGCGACAGCGCGGCCTGCGTCGCGCGCGCTCGCTCCTGGTGGGCGGGCGAAGGGCGGACCCCCGTGACGTCGATTTACGACGGCTCGTCCACGTCCGCTTTCCTGACCGGGATGATGTTCACCGCCGCCTACGACGAATGTCCGCAGGCGGAATACACCGGCATGGCGCTGGAATACGGGACGGTGCCGGTCATGGAGACCTTCCAGGCCTTGCGCGGCGAGCAGTGGTTGAACCGGCATCCCGACGCGCCCGCCGATGTCGCCGCGAAAATCCGCGCCGACATGTTCAAGGCGTTCTACACCGACACGGATGCCTGGCGCGAACAGGTCCTGGCGCAGGCGCGCGAGGCGACGAAGCAGGCGGTCGAAGGGTTGGCGGGCTAGTTGGCCGCCGCGCGCGCCTGCGCGATCACCAGCAGCCCGTCGAAGATCAGGCTCTCCAGCAGCTCGAAGCGCACCGACATGTGCGGCGCCATCTTCCAGCCCGCGCCGCCGGTCATGTAGCACGCCGGCTCGGCGCCGCAATGCCGGCGCACGTGCTGCACCATCCGCTCGATCGCGCCCGCGATGGCGAAAGTGCCGCCGCTGGTGAGCGCGTCGCTGGTGTTGGTGGGGAAGTCGCGCACCTCGCCGGTGGGCACGTGCAAGCCGGCGGTGCCGCTTTCCAGCGCGCGCAGCATGATCCCGTGCCCCGGCAGGATCAGTCCGCCCAGGAAGCGGCCGTCCCCGTCGACCGCTTCGACGGTGACCGCGGTTCCCACCATCACCACCACCATGGGGCGGGGCGGGCCGGAGGCCAGCACGCGGTGGCGCGCGCCGATCATCGCCACCCAGCGGTCGGCCCCCAGCCGCGTGGGATGGTCGTAGCCATTGACGATGCCGGCTTCGGCCGCGCTCGGCACGACCCAGTGCGCGGGCACGTCCCAGAGCTCCTCCATCTGTTCCTCGACGCGCCGCTTCACCGCGTCGCCGGCCACGCAGCAGCCCAGCATGCGCTCGGGACGCGCCAGCCGCGACCACTCGCCGTCGGCCAGCTTGTCGATGTTCTCCAGGAACTCTGCGCCGCCCGCCAGGGGCTGCTCTCCCTCGGCCGCAGTGGCGTAAACCGCCCATTTCAGGCGCGTATTGCCGATGTCGATCGCCAGGAAGGTCATGGGAAGACGGACTCGCGCCGACGCAGGCCGCGCGTCAGCTTGCAGCCTGCAAGGGCGCCTGCAACGCGGCGAGCTCCTGCGCGAGCGTGCGCTCCTGCGCCGCCAGGGCACTGCAGTCCCTGCCGGCCTGCTCCAGCGCGGCCTGCAAGGCGGCGTGCACCGACCGGGCCGCAGAGACGCCTCGGCTGGCGGCGCCGGTGGCGGCGCTTTCCTCCACGACGCCGCCGACGGTCGTGCGCCAGGTCTGCCATTCACCGGTCAGCGCCTGCTGCACGGAATCGAGCACCGAGGCACGGCTGCGCGCCGCGGCCTTGCAACGCTCCGCGGCCTGCTGCACCGCCGTGCTGGCCGAGCGCAGCTGCTTGAGCCGGGCCACCAGGAGTTCGCAGCGCGCCGAGTCCTCGCGCCACTGCGCCTGGGCGGCGTCGTCACCGCCTGCCGCTTCCCGGGCCTTCAGCTGGTTGCGCATGTCCTGCAGCCAGCGGGCGCCCTGCTCCATGATCTTCTCGATGGCGCGCAGCTCCACCTCGAACTCCATCAGCGTGCGCTCGGTGATCGGCGCCTGCGCCTGGTGCTTCCGGGCCAGCGACCGCACCTCGTCGGCGAGGTCTTCGCCGGCGCGGCCAATGCGCTCGTATTGCATCTTGAAGCCGGCGGCGGCCTCCTTGCCCCTGCCGGTGGCCCGCGCCAGCCAGCCCTTGGGCTCGACCAGCGCGAAGTCGAGCTGCGCGACCGCGCCGCCCAAGGCGTCCGCGGCCACGCGGACACCGTCATAGCTTCGCTCCGCGACCTGCGCCTCGAGCTGGCCGCGCAGGTCGGCGAGCCGCCGCACGTGGCCGCTGCCGGCGTCCGCGGCGAGCTGGTCCAGCCATGCCGCCGGCGAAGTGCCTTCCTTGGGACGCACCTTGAGCTGCGCCAGCTTGGCCGGCGTCATCAGGGAGGCGGTGCGGTCTTCGGTGTCGCTCATGGCCGCAATGGTAATCGTCCAGCCCAGCCGCGGATACAAGCAATTCAGGCGAGGCGCCCGGGTCCCTAGATCGCGCCGAGCCAGCAGGCGCGCTGGATGGCGGCCATCTTGTTGTCCACCTTCAGCTTGCTCATGGCATTGGCCAGGTGGTAGTTGACGGTGCGCTCGGTGCAATGCAGCGTCAGCGCGCTCTGGCGCGCAGTCAGGCCGCGGAACGCCAGTTCCAGGCATTCGCGCTCGCGCGGGCTCAACATCGAGCGGGCGGTGGCGATGGAGCGCTTGACCAGCGGCCAGATGTTCAGGGCCGACCAGGCCAGCATGGCGGCTTCGGCGCGGCCGGTCAGCTCGCGCGGGCTGAACATGAAGCATTCGAAGGCCCGGCCCGCCGGCAGCGAGAACTCGACCCGCACCACCGTCTGGAACCCGTGCGCCAGCCACAGCAGCCGCCACCGGCTGGTGCGCTGGGGGTCGGACTTGCCGATGGTCTGCCAGGCAACGAGCGGAGCGTCCGAGTCCCGCCAGCGCGCGCCGAAGTCGCTGCTCTCGGCCAGGGCGGCCGCCGCCTCGCCCACGACGGGCGGATGCACCGCCACCACCTGGCGGTCCTCGCTCTGGCCGAAAGGGTCCGGTCCGAGCACGACCACGGCCTCCACCGAGAACTCGCGCAATGCCGCCACCCAGTCGCTGAGGATCCCGTCCAGGCTGACACTGTCAAAGTTAACAGGGATCCCCATGAGTGTCCGTTTG
>JAJNBO010000180.1 GCA_021156245.1 Ramlibacter sp.
CATCGCCTTGCAGGCGTGCTCCATCTCCTGCGGCAGCAGCTCGAAGCCGGTCTCCTCCTGCAGCTCGCGCAGCGCGGACTGGTACGCGGTCTCGCGCTGTTCGATGAACCCGCCCGGCACCGCCAGCAGCCCCTTGCCGGGAATGCGTCCCCGCCGGATCAGCAGCACTTCGTCCGCGATCCGCACCACCGCGTCGACGGTCACCAGCACCGGCGCATAGGGCGCGCCCGCCCACCGGTCCTGCTCCCGCGCGAGCTCGCGCCATTCCTCCCGCAGCGCGGGCAGGAAAGGCAGGTGGGACCAGGCGCGCAGGAAATCGATCGTGCTGGCCGGCACTTGTCCCGACACCGCGGCGATCGCCGCGTCCAGGGAGTCCGCGCTGAACAAGGCCGCGCGCAGCGCCTTCGCGTGCACTTCGCCCTGCCGTCCCACGTCGTGCAGCGGCCACCCGGGAAACCGTGTCAGGTAATCGGTGGTCGGATCCTTGCGATGCCCGACGAGCACCACGCGCGCATGCGCGGACCCGGCAAGCCGCGCGACCTCGGCCTGCACGGATGCCACCCAGCGCTTCTCGTCGTACACGTCGCGCAGCGCGATGAACTCCACGCGCTCACGCTCGTCGTCCCGCAACGCCAGCCGGATCGTCTCCACGCGTTCCGCATAGGTGAAGGGATTGCGCGGCGAGCGCGCATTGTGCGCCGAGCCCACCAGCACGGCGCAGCGCGGTGCGAGCCGCAGCGCCTCGCGGATCAGGGCGAGCTGCGCGTCGTGGAACAACTGGAAGCGGCCGATGCACACGGCCCACGCGTACTTGGCGGTCATGCCGCCCATTCTGCGGGGTGGCGGGGCCGCCGGGGCCCCACGGCGATCAGACCAGACCGAGGCCCGCGAACGTGCTCATGGCCGCGGACCGGTGCGGCGCCAGCGTGATGCACGCCTGCGTCACGCCCTGTTCGTCCATCTCGGTGGTCACCACGCCGTCGCGCACGGAATCCGCGAAGTCGGCGCCCAGCAGCTCATGCGTTTCGCCCGAGACCAGGATGGTCCCTGCCGCGGCGTGCGCCAGCGCCTCCTCGGCCTCGTCGATCTCGGTGCCCACGACCACGCGATGCGCGCGGCCGTCGACTTCGAAGCACGCCACCATGCACAGCACCGTGTTGACGGCGATCCGCACGCGGCGGCCTTCCGAGAGCCGCTGCAGCACGACCGCCGCTTCGAGCGCCGCGACGGCGCTGTCGAAGGACAGCACCATGTCCGCCCGGCGCGGAATCTGCAGCTCGCCCCCGACCCGGGTGGCCAGCCGCTCGAGCTCCGCGCGGTGGATGCCCGCGAGCGGCGCGTCGCCGGCCAGCAGCGTGAGCTGCTGCGCCTCGAACCGGATGCTGGCGCAGGCCGGCCCGAGGAACAGGGTGCGCCAGAAGCCGATGTCGCCCCTCCACAGCACCCGCTGGGAAAGCGACTCCAGCAGAACCGCCTCGCGCTGCGCGCCCGCGGCTGGCACCCGGTGCCCGTTCGATCCCTTCGCGTCCATGTCCTGCTCCTTGCCCGACGTTTTGTTGACTGCCCCGGCCTTCCATGCCGGTGTATCAAAGTGTTGCACCCGCAGCGGTACGGGGCAACTCGTCAAGCGCCTAAGGCAAGGGGGTAGTTCTATCTAAGCCTGTCAGGGCCGCATCAGCATTTGCATCGTGCGTTGGCCGGCGCGCCGCAGCGGCGGCAGGCCCCGGGCCGCGAATTCCGCGGCGATGGCGTCGCGGGTGTTGCGGCCCATCACGCCGTCCGGCTGCACGAGGGCGTGGCCACGCTGCTGCAGCCACGCCTGCAACTCACGGACCTGTGCCCGCGACAACCCCGGGTCGTCCGTCGGCCACGGCGTGAAGAAACCAGGGCTGCCGGCGATGCGCGTGGCCAGCAGCGACACCTCCATCACGTAGCGCTCGGAGTTGTTGTAGCGGTAGATGGTGTTGAAGTTGCGCGACACCAGGAAGGCGGGGCCTGGCAGGCCGACCGGCAGGAAAGGGTACATCTCGGGATCGCCAGCCCACTGCAGCGCGGCCGCGCGGCCATCTGCGGCAAAGCCGGTCCAGCCCATCGCCGCCCACTCGGAAAGCTTCTTCGCCTGCGCGGGCAGCCGGATCGACTTGCCCGATGCCGCGTAGGCCGCCTGCTGCTCGGGCGGGATGGTGACTTCGATGTACACAGGGACACCCGGCAACCAGCCGCCGCGGGTCTTCAAGTGGTTCGCCGTGGTGGCCCAGGCATCCGCCTCGGAGTTGATGATGTCGGGGACGCCGTCGTTGTCGAAGTCGACGGCGAGCGGCTCGAAGCTGTCCGGCACGAACTGCGTGCGGCCGAACGCCCCGGCCCACGAGCCTTGCCAGGACTCCGGGCGCACCTTGCCGTCGCGCACCAGCCGCACGGCCGCGAATGCGCGCTCGCGCGAGACGCACGCGGTGGCGCGATCGGGCGGACAAGGCCGCAGGCAGGCGAGCGTCAGCGTGGAATCCAGCACCGGGATCCTTCCCTGCGAAGGCCCGTAATTGGTCTCGATGCCGTAGATGGCGACGACCACTTCCTTCGGGACGCCGAACTGCGCCTCGATGCGTTGCAGGGTCGCCAGGTTGGCCGCAAGGATGCGCTGGCCTTCGCGCACGCGGTCGTCGTCGGTGGTCGCCGCGATCTCGTCCCACCAGAAGGTCGGTTCGCCGGCCTGCACGAGCAGGGACTGCCGCACGCGATCGTCGTAGCGCGCAGTGGCCGTGAGGCGCGTGAAGTCCTCGCGGCTCAGCGGCCGGTGGGCGGTGCCGGTCAGCTGGCCGAGCTGCTGTACGCAGGCCGCGAACTGCTCGGGCGCCATCGGCTGTGCGACCAGCGATGAGGAGACCGCCGGCTGCGCCGCCGATGCCGGCACGGCCGCGGCCGAGGTGGCGGGCAGCGGCGCGGATGCGGAAGCGGCAGGCGCGGGCGCCTGGGCCAGCAGGGATTGCGAGAGCAGCAGCGCGGCGGCAAAAACGGCCGCGCTGCGCTTGGGGATAAGCGTTGCCATGGTGGAGTGAACGGGGTTCGCCCCAGTATAGGGTTGCCCCCTGCCCCACGGGGCCGTGGGCAGGGGCTGCCGATTGCATGACAATGCAGCGCATGAGCCCACGTCCCGTCCTCCTGCAAACCATCTCCCTGCTGCCCTCGCTGGAGCGCCAGCTGGCCGAAACGTACACCGTGCACCGCCTGCCGCCCGCAGGCGCCGAACGCGACGCTTTCCTGGCCGCACGCGGCGCGGAGTTCGACGGCCTCGTCACCTCGGCCGCGAGCGGCGCAGATGCTGCCCTGATCGCCGCGCTGCCGAAGATCCGCGCGATCTCCAGCTTCGGCGTCGGCCTCGACAAGCTGGACCTGGATGCGGCCAGGAAGCGCGGCCTGCCGGTCGGCTACACCCCCGACGTGCTGAACGACTGCGTGGCCGACCTGGCTTTTGCACTGATGCTCGCCATCGGCCGGCGCATCCCCGAAGGCGACCGCTATGTGCGCGCGGGCCGGTGGGTCGAGAAGGGCGCGGCGCCCTTCCCCTTCGGGCGCCAGGTGAGCGGCGCGAACCTGGGCATCGTCGGGTTGGGCCGCATCGGCCGCACCATCGCCAAGCGGGCGAGCGGCTTCGAGATGGACGTGCGCTACCACAGCCGCAACCCGGTGGACGGGGTGGCCTGGAAGCACGAGCCGAAGCTGCTGGAGCTGGCGCGCTGGGCCGACTTCCTGGTGGTGATCACCGCAGGCGGCGCGCAGACGCGCCACCTCGTCAACGCGGAAGTGCTGGACGCGCTCGGCACCAAGGGCTACATCGTGAACGTGGCGCGCGGCACCGTGATCGACGAGGCCGCGCTCGTGCGCGCGCTGAAGGAAAAACGCATCGGCGGCGCCGGCCTCGACGTGTTCGAGAACGAGCCCCAGGTGCCGGCCGAGCTCTTCAGCCTGGAGAACGTGGTCATGGTGCCCCACATTGCCAGCGCCACGGTGCAGACGCGCGAGGCAATGGGCAAGCGCGTGCTGGACAACCTGGCGGCGGGCCTGGCCGGGCAGCCGATGCCCAGCGACGCCACCGCGGACTGAAGCGGCATCAGCCTCGCAAGGGCGGTTCCCACCAGCGGCCGGCGAACCGTCCTTGCAGGAAAGCGATGAAGGCCTGCACCTTCTGCGGCACGAGGCGCGGCGAGGGATACACGGCGTGGATCTCCTGCTCCGGCAGGCTGTGGCCCTTGAGCACTTCGACGACGGCGCCGCTGGCCAGCGAATCCGCGGCCACGTACCAGGGCAGCGCCGCCACCCCCATGTGCGAACGCGCAGCGGCGAGCACCGCCGACAGGTTGTTCGAGCGCAGGCGCGCGGTCACCGGCACCGTCACCGGCTCGCCGCGCAGCGGGATCACCCGCCAGACGTCGCTGCCCTGCACGCTGCTGTAGATCAACGCCTCGTGTCCGCTCAGGTCGGCAGGCCGCTTGGGCACGCCTGCCTTGCGCAGGTACTTCGGCGACGCCACCATCAGCCACGGATTGGTCCCGAGGTAGCGCGCGCCGAGCGCCGAATCCGCCAGCTTGCCCATGCGCACCGCCACGTCCATGCCTTGCGCCACCAGGTCGGTGTAGCGGTCCTCGAAACTCAGGTCCACCTGCAGCTGCGGATGCTGCCGCATGAAGTCCAGCGCCAATGGCACGATGACGCGGCGGCCGAACGCGACCGAGCTGCCGACCCGCAGCAGCCCCTGCGCCTGCGTCTGCCTCACCCGCACCACGCTGTCCGCCTCCTCGGCGGCGCGCACGATGTCCTTGCACCTCTCGTAGTACAGCGCGCCCGCTTCGGTGAGGCTCACGCCGCGCGTGTTGCGGTTGAGCAGCCGCACCTTCAGGCGCTCCTCGGTGCCTGCCACCTGCTTGGTGACGGTCGGCTGGGTGGTGCCGAACTCGCGCGCGGCCTTGGAGAAGCTGCCCGTCTCGACGACGCGGACGAACATCTCCATGGCTTGCAGGCGGTCCATCAGCGCTAGGGCATCTTCCAGGCCGCGCCGGCCGGCGGCTCGGGCTGGCCGAGCACGGTGCGGATGGCGCGCAGCAGCGCCTCCGGCTCGAACGGCTTGGTGATGTAGCCGTCGGCGCCGCCGGTCATGCCCTTGAGCACCGCCTCGCGCGTGGCCTTGCCGGTGAGCATGATGACCGGCACGTCCTTCAGCTGCGGGTGCTGGCGCACGCGCTGGAGGATGTCGAAGCCGTCGGTGTCGGGCAGCACGACGTCGAGCAGGATCAGGTCCGGGATCTGCGGGCGACGGATCTGCGCCACGACCTGCTCGCGGGTGCCGGCCTGCCGCACGTCGAACCCGGAGAGCGTCAGCAGCGTCGAGGTGAAGCTGGCCAGCGCCGCGTCGTCCTCGATGACCACCACCGAAGGCCGGCCGCCGGGCGGCGCCTGGCGCGCCGTGCCGCGGCCGCGCGCGATCTGCACGTAGAACCCGGCGCGCTGCAACGAGGAGAGCCCGGCATCCACGTCGGCCTGGCCGACCGCGCGCGTGAGCTGCACGATGTCGGCGTTCCATTGCAGCGTGAACGGATCCGGCTTCACCGGCTGGATCAGCCTCTGGCTGCGCAGGCTCTCGAGCACCTGGGTGAAGGCGGCGCGCTGGTCGGGCTGCAGGCCCGCGCTGAGCTGGCCCACGGTCAGGATGCCGTCGAGGCGGACCAGCACGTCGATCTGGGCGGTGGACAGGCGGGTGGCGCTGCCGCGCAACTCGGTTTCGCCCATCGGCGTCGGAGCGTAGATGTCGTCAGGGTGCATGGGGAATCGTCGGGTCTTCGGCCCGACCATAACGCAGATGGGGCGCCGCGTCACGTCCTCCCCCGACTCATTCCGCCATGGAATAGCTCATATGGCTCGCCGCCGTCTTCCCCGCGCCGCCGCCGCTTCCTACAGTGGGCCGGACACACAGGAGAACAC
>JAJNBO010000181.1 GCA_021156245.1 Ramlibacter sp.
GGCCGAATTGCAGGGTGATGATCGAGACGCCCGCCGCACTCGTGGAGCCCATGCGCTGCAGCCCCGGCATCTGCCCGAATTGCCGTTCCAGCGGCGCCGTCACCGTCTGCGCCATCACCTCGGGGCTCGCGCCCGGATACAGCGTCTGCACCTGGATGGTGGGGTAGTCCACCTGCGGCAGCGCCGACAGGGGCAGCAGCCTCAACCCCACCAGGCCGGCGAGGACGATCGCCAGCATCAGCAGCGAGGTGGCGACCGGCCGCAGGATGAAGGGACGGGAGGGACTCATTGGCTGGGCGTCGAGTTGCCGGCGGCCTCACGCCGCTGCCGGCGCCGCTGTTCGCGCTCTTCCGGCGAAAGCTTCATGAATTCCGCCATGCGCCGGGCCCGCTCTTCGGACGCGGCCGCCGAAGCCGGCGGCAGGGGCGACGCGGCCGCCGGTCCCGCGGCCGCCCGCGGCACCTGCGCCGGTGCTGCCGCGGCGGACGCGCCGGAAGCCGGAGCCGCGGGGCCGGAGGCGGCGCCCCGTCGCTGGCGCGCACCACCGGGCGCTCCTGGCGTGTCGCCCGGCAGCGTGACGCGCGCGCCGTCGCGCAAGCGGTCCGCGCCTTCGGTGATCACCCGTTCGCCGAGCTGGAGCCCCGACACGATCTGCACGCGGTCACCCACCATCTGGCCGCGCACCACCTGCCGCTGCTTCACCGTCCGGTCCTGCATGAGGACGAACACGAACTCGCCGCTGCCGCTTTGCCGCACGGCCGACACCGGCACCACCACCGCGTTCCGGATGACCCGCAGCTGCAGTTGCACGTTGACGAACTGGCTGGGGAAGAGCTGCAGCCGCGCATTGTTGAAGCGCGCCTTGGCGCGCACGGTGCCGGTGGTGGTGTCGATCTGGTTGTCCAGCGAAGCGAACACGCCGGTGTCCAGCAAGGTGGTGCGGGTACGGTCGAGGGCCTTCACTTCCATGAAGGCGCCGGCGTTCTGCTGCAGCCACGATGCGTTGTCCTGCGGCACCGCGAATTCCACGTCGATGGGCGTGAGCTTCGTGATGATGGCGACGCCGTTGGTGTCGCTCTGCCCCACCTGGTTGCCCACGTCCACCGTGCGCAGGCCGACGCGGCCCTCGATGGGCGCGGTGATGCGCGTGTACGCCAGGTTCAGGCGCGCCGTCCCCTCCGCCGCCTTGGAGCTGACCACGGTGGCGGCGAGCTGGTTGACGGTGGCCCGCTGCGTATCCACTTCCTGCCGGGCGATCGAGTCCTGCCGCAGCAGGGTTTCGAAGCGTTCGAGCGTCACGCGCGCCGCCGCGAGCTGCGCTTCGTCCCGCATCCTCTGGCCGATGGCCTGCTGCAGCGCCATCTCGAAAGGGCGGGGGTCGATGGTTGCGAGCAGCTGGCCCTTCTTGACCTGTTGCCCTTCCTTGAAAAGCACCTGCGTCAGGACGCCGTTCACCTGGGGGCGGACGCGCACGGTCGCCTGCGGCACCACGGTCCCGAGCGCCTCCATGTTGACCGGGATGTCCGCGGCCTCCGCCACCGCGAAGCCCACGGTCGTGGCGCCGCGCGCGCCGCCTGGCCCGCCCGCACCGGCCGCTCCGCCCGGTCGCGCGCCGGGCGCACCGGGACGCTGCATCGAAGCCGTCTGTTCCGGCCGCGTGAGGTCCCAGGCGAGCCACGCCAGGCCGCCCGCCACCAGCAGGGCCAGCACCGTGCCGATCATGGACGCGCGGCGGCTCAGCTTGCGCGGCGTGGAGGGCGTCGTGGGAAGCGGGTCGTTGGGGTTGGGGGGAGCGGCCGGGGGCCGCGGCGGGGTCGTGGGCATCGATCTCTTTCTTGTTCGCCTGGAAGGCGGGCAAGTTCAGCAGGCGCAGAGCGTGCCATCCGCCGTCTTGCCGCCCCGACAGGGGGCGTCGCATGACACTGTAGGCGCTCTTCTGTCCTGTGCGCTGCGGCTGCCAGCATGCACCCCCGGCGTAACCCGGCGGTGTGCCCCATGTGTCCGGTTCGTGAAGACGCCCGGCCGGCGGCCCCGAAAACTACCGTCCGGCGATCGGCAAGGGCCGGCCCTGGCTGGCCGCCGGCGCCCGGATGCCCAGCACGCGGGCCAGCGTCGGCGCGATGTCCGCCACCTCCACCCGCTGGTCCACCGCCTGCGCCCGCACCCAGCGCGGACCCCACATCAGGATCGGGACGTGGGTGTCGTACGGATGCGGCGAGCCGTGCGTGGTGATCGAGCTGCTGGAGCCGAACATCCAGTACGGCTTGAGCGCGAGCTGCACGTCACCGGACACTTCCGCATTCCAGGACAGCCGCATCTGGTCGAACAGCGGCCCACCCGCGCGGCTGCCGGTGCGCAGCTCGCGCCGGGTGTAGGCCGCCGCGACCTGCGGCTGCGCCGCCGCGGCATCGCGCGCGACCTCCGCCACGGCGTCCAGGTCCAGCCCGCGATCGGCCAGCAGCGTGCGATCCAGCAGCACCGCCGACGCCGACAGGCTGCGCGCGAGCTTGGGCACGCCGAACTTCGCCTCGAGCGCCGTGTTCACCTGGGCGAGCAGGCCGCTTCCGCTCACGCGGCCGGCGGCCAGGCCTTGCGCCTGGCTCGTCTCCGGCGCGGGCATGAAGCCGTGGTCCGCCGTGAGCACGGCGATGTAGTTGTCGCGGCCCACCGTCCGGTCGAGGTCGGCGAAGAACGCCTGCAGCATGCGGTCCAGGTGCAGGAAGTGGTCGTGCGATAGTCGCGACTCCGCGCTCCAGCGGTGGTTGACGTAGTCGTGCCCGGACAGGCTGATCGACAGGATGTCGGGCGCATCGTCGGCGCCGAGCTGCTCCCCGGCGATGGCCGCGCGGGCGAAATCGAGCGTCAAGGCATCGGCAAAAGGGCTGGGCAGCAGGCCGGCATAGAAGCTGGGGCCCGGCTGCGTGTCCGCCGCCGCGCCCATCGCCATCGGTAACGCGCCGCCGCGCGGGCCGAACCAGGACTGCCGGTCCGGCAGCGACCGCGCATAGGCGGTCTCCGGCAACAGCGGCTTCCATTCGGTCTTGAAGTAGCGGTCCGCCGGCTTCGCCGCGTTCCACTGCTCCACCCAGGCCGGATGCCGCTGCATGTAGTAGGTGCTGGAGGCGAACTCGCCGCTGCCGGCCATGTACATGTAGGCCGTCCCCCGATGGCCGCCAGGCAGGATCGCGCCGCGGTCCTTGCCGGACAACGCGATCACCCTGGAGCGCGGCTCGACGCCCCGCAGCACGTCGCCCACGGTTTCCACCTTCAGGTTGCGCGGGCTGGTGCCATCGAGCGGCTTCGTCGGGTTGCCGATGTACGTGGCCGACGTGTCACCCGTGCAGTACACGGTCTCGCCGGTGGCGACATCCCGCCAGTCGTTGCCGATGATCCCGGTGCGATGCGGATACGCGCCCGTCAGCAGGGTCGCATGGCCCGCCGCCGTGACCGTGAAGGCGTAGCCGTAGTGCGCGTTGCCGAACCATGCGCCGCGGTCGAGGAACCGGGCAAAGCCGTCCGGCGCCAGCTGGTCCCGGTACGCCGTCACCTGCCGCTGCGGCAAGCCGTCGATCACGAAGAGCACCACCAGCTTGGGCCTGGGCGCCGGCTCCACCCCCGCGCAGGCGGCCAGCAGGACGGCGAGCGTGCCGAGCGCGCAGCGGCGCAGCGCGGGCAGGAGCGGCATCATCGCGGACCCACCCGTCAATGCGTGATGACGACGAGCACGCTGCACGGCGAATGCTCGATCAGCGCTCCCGAGATGGAACCGCGCCACCAGCGCGCCGCCCAGCTGTCCAGGTGCTTGTGCCCCACCACGATGAGGTCGGCGCCGATCTTGCGGGCGTACTTGCTGATCTCGTCGATCGCCTCGCCGGTGATCACTTCGCCGCGGGCACTGAAGCCGGCTTCGGAGAGCCGGCGCAGCCCGTCCTCGAGCACGCCCCGGTACTTGGTCTTCTCACGCTCTTCCAGTTCGACGTCGTACACGCCGCCTTCGAGGCCGACGAAACTCATGGCCGACGGCATGACCGCCACCAGGTGCAGTTCGGAATTGCTCCATTGCGCGACGTCGCGGCAATCGAGCAAGGCCTTCTGCCCGGCGTCGGAGCCGTCGTAAGCCAGCAGGATCTTCTTGTACATGCGGCACCCCCAAGGACATGCCTGCGGCACCATGCCGTGGCTGGCCGAGCATAGACCGGGACCCCGGCTCTTGGGAACACGCCGGCCTCGGGCGTAACCCCTACGTAATCGCCCCCTTCAGCACGCCAGCAGCCCGGGCAGCACCCCGGTTTCGAAGTGCCCCTCCAGCACGTCGGCGAGGCCGTCGAACACGCTGTCCAGCGTCCGCGTGCCCGCGCCGAACAGCGCCTGCAGCACGCCGGCGTCCTCGAACAGGCCGTGCACGTAGACCCCGAGCACGTTGCCGGCGGCGTTCTGCCAGCCCAGGCCGCCCGGCAGCACCACCCGCCCCGCGGCCATGCCTGCGTGTTGTGCCGTGCGGCCGTGATGAATTTCGTAACCGTTCACCGCGAGGCGTGACAACGATGACCAGGCACCCGCCACGTCGCCGAAGCGGACCGCGCCACGGCGCACCGTCTTGTCGGTCTCGAACAGCGTCACCAGCGGCAACAGGCCGAGCCCCGGGACGTTGCCGGCGATGTCCACCGGGTCCACCAGCGCCTCGCCCAGCATCTGCAGGCCGCCGCACACGCCCAGCACGCGCCCGCCGCACGCCGCATGCTCCGCGACGGCGCGGTCGAGCCCCTGCGCGCGCAGCCATGCCAGGTCGGCAGCGGTGTTCTTGGAGCCGGGCAGGACGATCCAGTCCGCGCCCGCCACGTCGCCCGGGACGCGGGCCCAGCGCAGGCGGACGCCGGCGACATTCTTCAGCGGCTGGAATTCGTCCAGGTTGCTGATGCGCGGATAGGCCACCACGGCGATGGTGGTATGCACCGGGCCGGCAACACCGCCGCCGTCGTCGTACAGGCCGTCCTCCTCCGGCAGCCCGTGCTGCCACACCATCGGCAGCGTGGCGACGGTGGGCACGCCGGTCAACCGTTCCAGTTGCTGCGGGCCGGGCGCCAGCAATGCCGGGTCGCCGCGAAAGCGATTGAGGACGAAGCCGCGCAGCAAGGCCCGCTCCTGCGGCTCCATCAGGGACCAGGTGCCGTACAGGTGCGCAAACGCGCCGCCGCGGTCGATGTCGGTCACCAGCAGGCACTGCGCCTGCGCGTGCGCGGCCACCCGCAGGTTGACGTGGTCGCTGTCCCGCAGGTTGATCTCGGCCGGGGAGCCCGCGCCTTCGATCACCACCACGTCGTTCTCGGCCCGCAAGGCGTCCAGGGATGCGGTGATCGCCGGCCAGAGATGGGCGCTGCGCTCCTTCCAGGGGACGGCCCCGAGCGCCGCATCCACCTGGCCGAGGAGCACGAGCTGGCTGTGCGTGTCGCTCTCCGGCTTCAGCAGCACCGGGTTCATGCGCACGTCGGGCTCCGCGCGCGCGGCAAGCGCCTGGAAGTATTGCGAGCTGCCGATCTCGCCGAGCCCGCCGTCCCGCGCAGCCACGACGCGGGCGTTGTTGCTCATGTTCTGCGCCTTGAAGGGCGCCACGCGCAGGCCGACCCGCGCATACCAGCGGCACAAGGCGGTGGCGAGCCAGCTCTTGCCGGCGCCGCTGCTGGTGCCCAGCACCATCACGCAGCGCGCGGTCATGAAAGCTCCGCCTCGCGCGGCAGCGCGACCCACCGGCCGGCCACGGCGTGCACCTGCAGGCGGTCCCCGAACACCCGTTCGACCGCGCGATGGGTCGCGGCGTCGGCGGTGGAGCCGTGGTGCACGACGCGTCCTGCATCCAGCAGCACCAGGTCGTCGGCCTGCAGCGCCACGCTGATCTCGTGCAGCACGCTCACCGCGGTGCCGCCGCGGGCGACGTGGCGCCGCACGATGGCCAGCCAGTCG
>JAJNBO010000182.1 GCA_021156245.1 Ramlibacter sp.
GGCGACTTCAACCGCAAGGGCTCCAGCGCCTTCAGCGGCAAGGTCGGCCAGCGCGTCGCGGCCAAGGGCGTGACGGTGCTGGACGACGGCACGATCGCCGACCGCCGCGGCTCGCTGAACGTGGACGACGAAGGCAATGCCAGCCAGCGCAACGTGCTGATCGAGGACGGCATCCTGCGCGGCTACATCCAGGACGCGATGAACGCGCGCCTGATGCGCGTGGCGCCCACCGGCAACGGCCGCCGCGAAAGCTATGCGCACATCCCGATGCCGCGCATGACCAACACGTACATGCTGGGCGGCGACCGCTCCCCCGAGGAAATCGTGGCCAGCATCGACAAGGGCCTGTACGCGACCAACTTCGGCGGCGGCCAGGTGGACATCACCTCCGGCAAGTTCGTGTTCTCCGCCAGCGAGGCGTACTGGGTGGAGAACGGCAAGATCCTCTACCCGGTGAAGGGCGCCACCATCGTGGGCAACGGCCCGGACGCGCTGACGCGCGTGAGCATGATCGGCAACGACATGAAGCTGGACACCGGCGTCGGCACCTGCGGCAAGGAAGGCCAGAGCGTCCCCGTGGGCGTGGGCCAGCCCACGCTGCGCATCGACGGCCTCACCGTCGGGGGCACCGCCTAGGCGGCACCGTGGACACCGAGCCGCAGCCGCCCGCCCGCCGGCCCGGCACGGTGCCGAGCATCCAGACGTTCGGCGACCTGAGCAATTTCCTGCGCGGGGCCATCGCCGACGAGGACTCGCGCAACTTCTCGGACAGCATGGGCGAGCTGGCCGCGCACGCCGAGGGCGTGATCGCCGTGCTGCGCCGCACCCGCCACCGCGACGAGGCAGCGCCGGCGCTGATGGACATGCTCACCGTGTTGCGAGGCCACCGGGCCTTCGTGCTGCAACTGGGGCTGACCTGGCGCGGCCTCTACGAATACGCCGGCTACCTGCAGTCGGTGAACAACTTCCGCATCCTCATCGGGCAGTGGCTGCAGGCGGTGCCCTGGCAGGACGAACTCGAGGTCACGGCCGCGGACTTCCAGTCGGTCACCTGGCGCACGCTGGGCGACGGCATGCTGCTGATCGACATGTACGAGCAGTGGCTGGAGCGCGAGGGGGTGGACAGCGAGCCCCTGGACGACGTCACCGAGCCGCAGCGGGAAAAGGCGCAGCAGTGGTGGCAGAAGCTGCGGCGCTGACACAACGCCGTGCCCGCAACGCTTGCGGGCGGCCGCGGGCCATGTGCTACATTGGTCCCATGCGTGCCGTTCCCGCCTTCTTTTTTGGCTACTTTTGGTTCTCCTGCGCCCCCGGCGGAAGAGAGATCTGAGCGTACCTGAACGAAACGCAAAGAACCTCGAAAAACCGCCGGCACCCCCGGCGGTTTTTTCTTGGGCCCGCGAAAAAACCACCTCCCGGAAAGCAAGCCCGTCCATGAACGCCAAAGCCACCGCCTCCAGCGACGCCTGGTATGCGCATCCCGTCGACAAGACCAGCCAGACCGACGACGAACGCATCAAGGACATCACCGTGCTGCCTCCCCCGGAACACCTGACCATCCACGACCCGGTCGCGGCCCTGGAGTACGCGCGCAAGCTGAAGGAGGCCCGCGCGAAGTACCAGGACACCCTGGAGATCGTGATGCGCGTGTACTTCGAGAAGCCGCGCACCACGGTGGGCTGGAAGGGGCTGATCAACGACCCGTACCTCGACGAGAGCTACCGCATCGACGAGGGCCTGCGCATCGCGCGGCAGCTGCTGATCGACATCAACCGGATCGGCGTGCCGGCGGGCAGCGAGTTCCTCGACGTGATCTCGCCGCAGTACATCGGCGACCTGATCTCCTGGGGTGCGATCGGCGCGCGCACCACGGAAAGCCAGGTGCACCGCGAGCTGGCGTCCGGCATCTCGGCGCCCATCGGCTTCAAGAACGGCACCGACGGCAACATCAAGATCGCCACCGACGCCATCCAGGCGGCGGCGCGTCCGCACCACTTCCTGTCCGTGCACAAGAACGGCCAGGTCGCGATCGTGCAGACCAACGGGAACCGCGATTGCCACGTGATCCTGCGCGGCGGCAAGGCGCCGAACTACGACGCGGCCAGCGTGACCGCCGCGTGCAAGGAGCTCGAAGCTGCGAAGTTGACGCCGACGCTCATGGTGGACTGCAGCCACGCCAACAGCAGCAAGCAGCACGAGCGCCAGGTCGACGTGGCGCGCGACATCGCGGGGCAGATCGCCGGGGGCTCCCGCAACGTGTTCGGGCTGATGATCGAAAGCCATCTCACCGACGGGGCGCAGAAGTTCACGCCGGGCAAGGACGACCCGCGCGCGCTGGAGCACGGCAAGAGCATTACCGACGCGTGCATCGGGTGGAATGCCTCGCTGGATGTGCTGGAAGTCCTGTCCGGCGCCGTTCGTGCCCGCAGGGGCTGACGCTTGTCGGCACTGCGCGTGTCACCCAAACGTGTTATTTACATCTAGTAACTATCACCGTACATTTGTTTCTACTCGGCCCATCGTGGGCGCGAGGAGGAAGACAAATGACCATCGAGGTCCCCGTACTCCGCCTGGGACTGGCGGGATACAGCGAAGCGCAACAGAAGACGGCCGCGGAGGCCGCCCGCGGCGCCGCGAGTGCGCGCTGCGCGTGGGAACTCTCGCCCTTTCCTGAAGCGGATGCGTGGTGGCTGGAAGGCAGCCGCACGATGCTGATGCCCAACCAGCACTTGCGCGTGCAGCCCGCCGTCCCGTCGAACCGCTCGGTGCAACTCGCGCTGGCCGACGTCGACCGGCCGGTCGCGTTCTCGCTGCCGCTGACCGCGCCGGGCTTCAAGCCCGCCGTCACCTTCCAGTTGAACGAGCGGGCCGAGGCCACCCGCGTGCTGCAGCAGTTCGCCGGCTGGATGAAGCCGACGGTGGCGCAGTTCGCGCTGGCGGCCAGCGTGGCGGACCACCAGCCGACGCTCAGCGCCGGTTCGTGGGAAGTGCTGCGCGGCGGCGACCTGCTGGCCGTGGTCGACCTGAAGCTGGGCGCCGGCGTGCTGCCGGGCGCCACGTCCGAGGATTTCGCCGCGGCGAGCTGGTGCATCCGCAACCATGGCGACGTCGTCATCCCCACGGAGTTTTCGCGCGTGAGCGTGTCGCAGCTGATGTGGCAATACGCGCAGCGCAGCGAGCGCGACCTGCTGCCGCCGCACTACCGGGCGCAGCCGCTGTACTTCCGCCGGCCGCCGCGGCTGGCGCAGCGCTTCCAGCGCGACGCGCACCTGCTGGTGATGCGCGAGCTGGTGGCGCAGCCAGGGCTGACCTTCGGCGACCTGCAGCAGTCCACCGGCATGAACGAGGCGGCGCTGGCGAAGTGCCTGTCCGCACTGTATGTCGTGGGCTCGATCACGTCGAATCCGCGCCGTGCCAACCTGCCCACCAGCCGGCCGCCGGGTTCCGCGGGGGACAGCGGGCAGCACTCGCAAAACGCGTTCCATTCGGTCCTGGATTCCTCGCCGCGGCCGCCGCCCTTCCTGAAGGGCTTCGCCAGCGACAAGACCGCGCCCGCGCCCCTGAAACCCGATTGATGCCGCAGGCCGGGTCGCGCGCAGCGCATCCCGGCATGGCCCGCATCAGCCTCCCGGCGCCAGCTCCTGCAGCAGCCTGGCGTGGATGCCGCCGAAGCCGCCGTTGCTCATGCACAGGACATGGTCGCCCTGGCGCGCCGCGGCTTTCACCTGCGCGACCAGCTCGGGGATGTCCCCGGCGATCTTTGCCTTCGCTCCCATCGGCGCCAGCGCTTCGGCCGGGTCCCAGCCGAGTCCGCCCGCGTGGCAGAACGACAGGTCCGCCTGCTCCAGGCTCCAGGGCAGCTGCGCCTTCATCGTGCCCAGCTTCATGGTGTTGCTGCGGGGCTCGAACACGGCCAGGATGCGCTGGTCCTTCACCTGGCGGCGCAAGCCGTCGATGGTGGTGCGGATGGCGGTGGGGTGGTGCGCGAAGTCGTCGTACACGGTGATGCCGCCCGCGACGCCTTTCACTTCCATGCGCCGCTTGACGTTGCGGAACGTGCGCAGAGACTCCGCCGCCACCGCCGCCGTCACGCCCACGTGCTGGGCCGCCGCGATGGCGGCCAGCGCATTGAGCTGGTTGTGCACGCCGCCGACGTCCCAGCGCACCTGTGCGGCACGGTGCCCCTGCTCCAGCACTTCGAAGGCATGCGGCTCGCCTTCCGCGCGGAAGTCGGAGACCGCCGAGCCGAAGGTGCGCACCTCGCTCCAGCAGCCCTGGTGCAGTACGCGGGTGATGCTCTCTTCCAGGCCATTGGCGACGACGCGGCCGGTGGAGGGCACGGTGCGCACGAGGTGGTGGAACTGGCGTTCGATGGCGGCGAGGTCGTCGAAGATGTCCGCGTGGTCGAACTCCAGGTTGTTCAGGATCGCCGTGCGTGGCCGGTAGTGGATGAACTTGCTGCGCTTGTCGAAGAAGGCCGTGTCGTATTCGTCCGCTTCGATCACGAAGGGCGTGAGCGGGCGGGCCATGTTGCCCAGGCGCGCCGACACGCCGAAGTTGAGGGGCACGCCGCCGACCAGGAAGCCGGGCTGCAGGCCGGCGTGCTCGAGGATCCACGCGAGCATCGAGGTGGTGGTGGTCTTGCCGTGCGTGCCGGCGACGGCCAGCACGTGGCGGCCTTGCAGCACGTTTTCGGCCAGCCATTGCGGTCCGCTCGTGTAGCGCAGGCCCTGGTCGAGGATGGCTTCCATCAATGGAAAGCGGGGCGTCCCGTCCGGCAGGCGGGCGCGCGAGACGACGTTGCCGACCACCCAGACGTCCGGTTTCAGGGAGAGCTGGTCGACCCCGAAGCCTTCGATCAGGTCGATGCCGAGCGCGCGCAGCTGGTCGCTCATGGGCGGGTAGACGCCGGCGTCGCAGCCGGTCACCCGGTGCCCGGCCTCCCGCGCGAGCGCGGCCACGCCTCCCATGAACGTGCCGCAAATGCCGAGGATGTGGATGTGCATGGGGCGGGATTATCCCGGGGAGCACGGCCGCGCTTCGAGGGGGCCGGACTTCCGGACGCAAAAGACGCAAAGGTTCCGCAAAAGTCGCAAAAGGACTTCCCGATCCGGATTCCTTTTTGCGTCCTTTGCGAAACCTTTGCGACCTTTGCGTCCGGCTGTCCGCTCCCGCATTCGCTTCCGCATTCCTACCTCGGAAACCGCTCCCTCAGCTTCAGCTTCCAGAACTTCCCCGTCGACGTCCGAGGCACTGCGTCGATGAATTCATAGCGCTCCGGCAACTGCCACTTCGCGAAGGAGTGCTGCAGCAAATGTTCGTTCAGTGCGTCCGGTTGCGCATCGGCGCCTTTCTTCAGCACCACGCAGGCCAGCGGGCGCTCGCTCCACTTTTCGTCGGGAATCGCGATCACCGCGGCTTCGGCGACGGCAGGATGCGCCATCAAGGCATTCTCCAGGTCCACCGAACTGATCCACTCGCCGCCCGACTTGATCAGGTCCTTGGTGCGGTCCGTGATCCGCACGAAGCCGAGGCCGTCCACGCTCGCCACGTCGCCCGTGCGCAGCCAGCCGTCCTCCGTGAACTTGCCCGGGTCCAGCGGCACCCGGTGATAGCTGCCGGTGATGAAGGGCCCGCGCACCTGGATCTCCCCCACCGACTTGCCGTCCCACGGCTGCGCGCCGCCGTCGCCCATCACGCGCAAATCCACCAGCGGCACGGGCACGCCCGCCATGGCGGCGCGCCGGTACTTCTCGTCGCCGCTCGCGTCGCGCAACTCCGCGCGGGGGTACGAGATCGTGCAGACCGGCGAGGTCTCCGTCATGCCCCAGCCCTGCAGGATCCAGATGCCGTGCTTGTCGAAGGCGCGGATCAGGGATTCCGGCACGGCCGCCCCGCCCACCAGCGACCGCATGCCGGCCGGCAACTTCCAGCGGCCATGGTTCGGCGAGCCTTTCTCCTGCGCGGCGTCGAAGGCCTGGATCAGGCTCATCCAGATCGTCGGCACGCCGAGCGACAGCGTCGGCGGCTCCAGCTGCATCAGGTCCAGCAGGTCGTCCGGGTGCAGGTGGGGCCCGGGGAACACCAGCTTCACGCCCATCATCACCGCCCCATAAGGCATGCCCCAGCTGTTGGCGTGGAACATGGGCGTCACCGGCATCACGACGTCGGTGCCCCGCAGTCCCCAGAAATCGCCGAGGCTCGCCACCAGCGTGTGCAGGATGGTGGAACGGTGGGAATAAGCGACGCCCTTGGGCCGGCCGGTGGTGCCCGACGTGTAGCACATGGCCACGGGGTCGTTCTCGTCATGCTCCGCGTACGTGAACGACGCGGGATCCGCGGAGGCGAGCAGCGCTTCGTAGTCCGTGAATTCCGCCGGCACGCCAGCGCCGGAGAAGGGAAAAACGATGACCTGGTCGAAGGCGTGCTTGCCCGCGAACTGCCGGTACAGCGGCAGCAGCACGTCGTCGACGATCAGGAAGCGGTCCTGCGCATCGCCCGCGATCCAGCCGATCTCGTCCGGCGACAGGCGCAGGTTCAGCGTGTGCATCACGCCGCCGGCCGCCGGAATGCCGAAGTACGCCTCCAGGTGCGCGTGGTGGTTCCAGCACAGCGTGGCGACGCGGTCGCCCTTCTTCAGGCCCAGCTTGCGCAGGGCGTCAGCGAGGGAGCGCGTGCGGCGGTGGAACTCGGCGTAGGTATGCCGCCGCAGGCTCTTGTCGGGCAAGCGGGAGACGATCTCGTTGCCATGGAACAGCTGGCCGGCCCGTTCGAGCAGGTGGTTCAGCGACAGCGGCGTGTCCATCATCGTGCTTTGCATGCGCGTCTCCTTGGCTGCCCGGCCACTCTACGGCCCGCGACGGGACGGGGCAATGCAGAATCCCCGGATGGACACCCTGCAGTCGGAGATCGCCGCCACCGCCGCGCGGCTGGTGGTGGAAGAGGGCCTGGAGTATGGGCCGGCCAAGCGGCGCGCGGTCAAGCAGATGGGGCTGCCGCAACGCACGGCCCTGCCGGACAACGACACGCTGGAAGACGCCGTGATCGAGTACATCTCGATCTTCTGCGCCGACAGCCAGCCGGCCGAACTGGCCGCCTTGCGGCGCCTGGCCGTCACGTGGATGGAGCGGATGGAGGAATTCCGGCCGCACCTGGGCGGCGCGGTCTGGCACGGCACCGCCACGCGCCTGTCCGACATCTACGTGCAACTGTTCTGCGACGACTCCAAGTCCGCGGAGCTCAAGCTGATCGACCACAATGTGGACTACACGCCCCGGACGGTCACCGGTTTCAACGGTGA
>JAJNBO010000183.1 GCA_021156245.1 Ramlibacter sp.
TTCCAGAACGCGACGTCGCCCAGCTTCTTCATCATGGCCTTCGTGAAATCGGCTTCGCCGACGCTCACGCCGCCACTGGTGATGATGGCGTCGGCGCGCACGGCCGCATCGGCGAAGGCCTGCTCCAGCAGCGCCGGTTCGTCGCGCACGACGCCCAGGTCGATGACTTCGCAGCCAAGCCGCCGCAGCAAGCCGTGCACCGTGTAGCGGTTGCTGTCGTACACGGCGCCTTCGCGCGGCACGTCGCCCAGGCTCAGGATCTCGTCGCCGGTGGAGAAGTAGGCTACCTTCAGCCGGCGGAACACTTCGACGTCCGCAATGCCGAGGCTGGCGATCAAGCCGCACGCGGCGGGGCCGATGCGCTCGCCGCAGAGGAGGGCGGGGCGGCCTTCCATCAGGTCTTCGCCCTTGTGCCGGCGGTTGTCGCCGGGCTGCAGCAAGCCTGCCGGGACCTGGATCCGGCCGTCCGCGGCGGTGGTGGTGAACTCCTGCGGCACGACGGTGTCCAGGCCGGGCGGCATGATGGCGCCGGTCATGATCTTCACGCACTGGCCGCGGCCGACCCGGCCCTGCCATGCCTTGCCCGCCAACGCCGTCCCCACCACTTCGAGCTGCAGCGCGCCGCTGGCCAGTTGCTCGCCGGCGAACGCATAGCCGTCCATGGCGGAGTTGTCGTGCGGGGGCACGCTGATCGGTGAGACGAGGTCGCGCGCGAGCACGCGTCCCAGAGCGTCCAGGACGCTGACGCTTTCGGTCTGGGCTACCGGGGAGACGAGGCGTTCCAGGAAGGCCCCGACCGCGTCGGCCGACAGCGCCTGCGGGTCGTAGCCCTGCAGCTGCGCAGCGATCTCGGCGATGCTTCGGGTCACTTCGACTGCTCGAGCTTGTGCAGCTCGGCGAGCGTATTGGCGTTGAAGAACGCAGCCGGGTCGTCGCCCGGCTGGTCGAATGGAACGTGCACGGTGCGGTGCTGCGCCGTCCACGCGTCGATCTTGCGGCCGCCGCCATGGGTGAATCGCACCAGGCTTTCCATCAGCTCGCGTTTCATCAGCGAGAAGACCGGCTGCGCCCGCAGCTGCCCGTCTTCCTCGCGGGCGCTCGCCATCGCGATCTCGGCCCCGTCCCGCTCCAGCGCTTCGCCGAGCCGGGCGACCAGGTCCTGCGGGAACAGCGGCGTGTCGCACGGGACCGTGACCATGTACTCCGTCTCGCAGTTCTCCAGCCCGGTCAGGAAGCCCGCGAGGGGGCCAGCGTAGTCGGACAGGCTGTCGGGCCAGACCGGCACCCCGAAGGATTCGTAGGCAGCGAGATTGCGGTTGGCGTTGATCATCACCTCGCCGACCTGCGGGCCAAGCCGCATCAGCGTGTACATCGCCATCGGCATGCCGCGGAAATTCTGCAGGCCCTTGTCGGCCCCGCCCATGCGCGAGCCGCGGCCGCCGGCGAGGATCACGCCGGTCACGTCGTTCTTGTCCATGCCGGAACTGTAACGCCGAACAATCGGCGCGGCCTACCCGCCGATGTAGCTCATTTCCACCCGGCGCCCGGCGGGGCCGGTGTCCGCGCCCTGGGTGCCGCGCAGTTCCGAGTAGCGGTCGCTGCGGCCCTGCCAGATGTGGCCGATGGCGGAGGCCAACTGCGCGTCGTCCGCGCCGCCGCGCAACAGCTCGCGCAGGTCGTAGCCGTTCGCCGCGAACAGGCACAGGTAGAGCTTGCCTTCGGTGGACAGGCGGGCGCGGTTGCAGTCGCCGCAGAAGGCCTGCGTGACGCTGCTGATGAAGCCCACTTCGCCTTCGCCGTCCGCGTAGCCCCAGCGCTCGGCGGTTTCGCCGGGGGCGGAGGGATCCAGCTGCACCAGCGGGAAGTGCGCGGCGATGCGCGCGCGCACCTCGGCGGAAGGCATCACTTCGTCCATGCGCCAGCCGTTCGTGGCGCCGACATCCATGTATTCGATGAAGCGCAGCACGATTCCGCTGGAGCGGAAGTGGCGCGCCATCGGGACGACCTGGTCCTCGTTAGTGCCACGCTTGACGACCATGTTCACCTTGATCGGGCCCAGCCCTGCTTCGCGCGCCGCCGCGAGGCCTTCCAGCACCTCGGCCACGGGGAAGTCCACGTCGTTCATGCGGCGGAAGACCGCGTCGTCGAGGCCGTCCAGGCTGACGGTCACGCGCTTCAGGCCGGCGTCCTTCAGGGCGCGGGCCTTGCGCGCGAGCAGCGACCCGTTGGTGGTGAGCGTGAGCTCGGGCGGGGTGCCGTCGACCGTGCGCAGGTCGGCCAGTTGCGCGATGAGGATCTCGATGTTCTTGCGCAGCAGAGGTTCGCCGCCGGTGAGGCGGATCTTGCGCACGCCGTGCGCCAGGAACTGCCGGGCCAGCCGCGTGATTTCCTCGAAGCTCAGCAGCGAGGCATGCGGAAGGTAGCGGTAGTCCTTGTCGAACACCTCCTTGGGCATGCAATAGCTGCAGCGGAAGTTGCAGCGGTCCGTGACGCTGATGCGCAGGTCGCGCAGCTCGCGGCCCCGGGTGTCCGCCAGCAGCCCATCGGCCGCGATGGCCGTCGCGGGCACGGCCGCCCGCAGCGCCGACAGGCGCTGGTCGACGAGCGGGATCACGCGTTCAGCCATGCACGGATTGTGAGGCCCCTCGGACGCCCGGCCAAGTGCAGGGGTTTAGACGCAGCGCGCTCCGTCCACCTCGATGCACACGCCGGAAATGAACGCTGCTTCGTCGCTGGCCAGGTACAGGGCCGCATTGGCGACGTCCAGCGCGGTGGAAAAACGACCCAGCGGGATCGTCGCGAGGAATTTCGCACGGCGGGCCTCGTCCACCGGGCCGCCGGCGAATTCGGCCGAAAGGCCCGTGTCGGGGTTGAACACCGGGTTGATGCAGTTCACGCGGATGTTGTCCGGGCCGAACTCCGCGGCCAGGGACTTGCTGGTGGTGATCACCGCGCCCTTGGAGCCGTTGTACCAGGTCAGCCCCGGGCGCGGCCGCACGCCGGCAGTGGAGGCGATGTTGATGAAGGCGCCGCCCTTGTTGGCGCGGAAGGCCGGCACGGCATGGATCGTCGAGAGGTAGATGCTCTTCATGTTGATCGCGTACACGCGGTCGAACTCCTCCTCGCTCACCTCCAGCGCGGGGCGGTTGCGGTGGGTCCAGCCGGCGTTGTTGACCATGACGTCGAGCTTGCCGTGGCGCTGGACCGCCGCGGCGACCAGGGCCTTGACGTCGGCCGACTTCGTGACGTCGGCGGCGAAGAAGGAGGCGCGGCCGCCCTTTTCGCGGATGGCGGTGGCCACCTTCTCGCCGCGGGCGGCGTCGATGTCATTGACGATCACCTGGGCGCCTTCGGCCGCCAGGCGGTGGGCGATGCCTTCGCCGATGCCGCCGCCCGAGCCGGTGACGATGATGGATTTGTCCTGGACGCGCATGGTGCTCCTTGTGTTGCGTGCAGCGCACGACCGCGTGAAAACTGGGCGGCGGCGCGGAGATTTACCTGGCGGGTGCCAAAGGTGCTGGACCCCTGCCTGCCTCTGCATAAAAGTGGCATTGTTGCTGATTTTCCGCCGCGGCTTTCCCGGGTTCCGCGGTGCATCGTCCCAAGAGGCAGGAGTACCACATGCCCGTGTTTGCCACCCGAACCGCGCGCATCCTTGCGCTGGCGGCTGCCTGCGTGGCGGCCGTTCCTGCCCTCTCGCAGGAAGAGGGCTCGCGCCGCCTGGCCCCGGGGTTCACCGCGCGCGCCGCCGATTCGCGCCTCGTCATCCTGCCGGCCGACATGGAACTGTTCTCCATGAGCGCGGGCGGCGTGATCGAGCCGCGCGCCGACTGGACCGAGGCAGCGCAGAAGAACTTCGCCGAAGCCTTGCTGCGCCAGGACAAGCGCCTGGGCAGGCAGGTCACGCGCATGACGCCGGCGCAGGCCGAGGAATTCGGCGAGATCACCACGTTGCATCGCGCGGTGGCCGAAGCCATCTCCACCCACCACCGCGACCTGCAGCTGCCCAGCAAGGGCCGCAAGCTCGACTGGTCCCTGGGCGACGCGGTGCGGCCGCTGCAGCAGCGCACTGGCGCCGACTACGCGCTCTTCACCTGGATGCGGGACAGCTACGCCAGCGGCGAGCGCAAGGTGGCGATGCTGGCGCTGGCGGCGCTCGGCGCCATCAGCCTTGGCGGCGAGCAGAACGGCTATGCGTCGCTGGTGGACCTGCACACCGGCCGCGTCGTCTGGTTCAACAAGTTGAGCCGCATGTTCGGCGACCTGCGCGAGCCCGAGCCCGCAACCGAAACCGTGGAGGTCCTGCTCGAGGGCTTCCCGGGTCTCCAGTGAGGATCCCCATGCCCGCTTCCGAATCCGGCCGCCGCGGCTTCCTGCGTTCGGCCTGCCGCCACTGCATCGGGTTCTCGGTCTTCGCGGCGCTGCCCGCCCTGGCGCAGGACCTGTCCGCCGTCCGCGTGCCGCCCCGCTTCACGCGGCCTGCCGCCGACACCGACGAGGGTGGCCTGTGGGGCCTGGTCGACCGCGAGGAAGGCCGCATCAAGCGCAGCCCGCTCACCATCCGGGACCGCGCATTGCAGGAGTACCTGCAGGACCTGGTGGCCCGCCTCTCGGGCGAGCATGCCCCGGACATCCGGGTGCACGCGGTGCGAATGCCGCGCTTCAACGCCATGATGGCGCCCAACGGCATGATGATCGTCTGGAGCGGCCTGCTGCTGCGGGTGGAGAACGAGGCACAGCTCGCGGCGATCCTGGGACACGAGCTGGGCCACTACCTCGAGCGGCACCAGGTGGAGCAGTTGCGCTCCGCCAAGACCCACGCGGTGCTGTCCACCATGGTGGGCATGGTCGGGGGCGTCGGCGGCTTCGTCGGGCAGGTGGGCCTGCTGGCGAGCCAGTTCGCCTTCTCGCGCGAGCACGAGTCGCGCGCGGACCGCATGGGCATGCGCCTCATGCGGCACGCGGGCTATGACGGCCGCGAAGCCGCCGCCGTCTGGGACAACCTGCTCTCCGAGTTCCGGATCACCGACGGCTCCGCGGCGGGCAAGAACCCGGACCTCTTCACCACGCACCCGGGCACCGCGGACCGGCGCGACGAGCTGCTGCAGCTCGCCGGCGCCGCCGGCGGCCTCACGGGCGAAGAGCGCTATCGCAAGGTGATCGCCCCCCTGCGCCTCGGCTGGATCCAGGACGAGGTGAAGCGCGGCCAGTACGAGGAAAGCCTGGTGGTCTTCAACCGGCTGCTCAAGCGCGACCCGAAGGATGCCGAGATCCTGTTCGCGCGCGGCGAGGTGCACCGCCTGCGCGACGAGCAGGGCGACGGCGACCGCGCGCTGGCCGACCTGGAGCAGGCGGCGGCCTTGCCCGCAGTGCCTGCGCTGGCCTTCCGCTCGCTCGGCCTGATCCACAAGCAGCGCAAGGACGCGGCCGCCGCCACGCGTGCGTTCGAGGGCTACCTTGCGCGGATGCCCGACGCGCCGGACGCCGCGATGGTGCGCGCCTACCTGGGTGAACTGAAATCATGAAACGCCTCGCCGCCCTGCTGCTGGCGCTCTCGCTGGCTGCTTGCACGACCATCGCCCGCATGGAAGGGGACCAGGTCGTCAACCAGCGCCTGCAGGTCCACGTGTCGAGCGCCTGGAACAAGGTGAGCGACCCCTGGGAGGTGACGCCCTACGACACCTGGACGCAGGAAGGCATCCCGCTCGATCACCTGCGCTTCTGGGGCGGTCTGCATCCCGGGCAGCCGTTGATGGTCAAGTACGCGGTGTTTTCGCGCGCGGAGGACGCGAAGGCCCCGCGGGTGCCGTCGTTCCGGCAGGGCCTCACGCCCGAGAAACTCGTGAGCCTCTTCGAAGAGCTCTACGCCACCGCCGGCACGGTGACCATCACGAAGGTGGA
>JAJNBO010000184.1 GCA_021156245.1 Ramlibacter sp.
TGCGCCTGCTTCTTCTGCGCGCGTTCGCCGGCCGGGCGCAGCACGCTGCGCTCCGCCAGCAGCGGCTGGATGGAGGCGACGCCCAGCTCGGTCGCCTTTTCCACCAGCCAGTCCATCCGTTCGTTGGCGGGCATGCCGACCGCCAGGTGCACCGCGAGCGGCGCTTCGCATTCGACGGCGCGATGTTCGCCAACCGTCACGCGCACCTCGCTGCGCCCCATGTGTTCCACCACGGCCTCGTATTCGCCGCCGCGGCCGTCGAACAGCGTCAGCGCGTCGCCCGGCTGCAGGCGCAGCACCTGCACGTGGCGCGCCGCGCCCGCTGGCAGCGCGAGGGTCGCGCCGCTGGAGAGGGGCTCGGCGCAGTGCAGGCGGGGCAAGGTCGGCCGATCAGACGCGGCCGAAGGCGAAACCGGTGACTGCGTCCGTGCCCTCCACCTCGTCGATGAGGCGCGCCAGCGGCGCGAGCTCGCGGTAGCGCCCGGTAGTGTGCCGGATGTAGGCGATGAAACGCGGCGCATCGGCCAGGTACTTCGGCTTGCCGTCGCGCAGCGTCAGCCGCGCGAAGATGCCCGCGACCTTCAGGTGCCGCTGCAGCCCCATCCACTCGACGCCGCGGTAGAACTCGCCGAAGTCGCTGTCGACCGGGAGGCCGGCCTTCTGCGCTTTCTGCCAATAGCGCACGGTGACGTCGAGCACGAATTCCTCGTCCCAGGTCAGGAACGCGTCGCGCATCAGGCAGGCGATGTCGTAGGTGATGGGGCCGTACACCGCGTCCTGGAAGTCGAGCACGCCCAGCCGGGGTTCGGCATCGTTGCCGGGGATCATCAGGTTGCGCGGCATGAAGTCCCGGTGCACGTACACGGACGGTGCGGCCAGGTTGCGCTCGATGATCAGGCGGAACTGGCTGTCCAGCGTGGCCTGCTGCGCATCCGTCAGGGCGACGCCACGGTGTTGCTTCAGGTACCAATCGGGAAAGAGCGCCACCTCCCGCGCCAGCAAGGCCTGGTCGTAAGGAGGCAGCACGCCGGGCTTCGACGCGAGCTGCCAGTCCACCAGCGCATCGATCGCGCGCGTGTAAAGCGGCAGGTTCGCCTGCGGCCAGGCCGGGTCCACCGCCTCGATCATGGTGCGGCTGCCCAGGTCGTCCAGCAGCATGAAGCCTTGCGGGGCGTCCCAGGCCAGCACCCGCGGCACGTTCAGTCCGGCGTCGGCCATCAGGCCGGCGACCTTTACAAAGGGCGCGCAGTCCTCGCGGTCGGGGGGCGCGTCCATGATGATGTAGCTGCGGCCGTCCCCATCCACGCGCAGGTAGCGCCGGAAACTGGCGTCGGCCGAGGCCGGGCGCACCGTCGCAGGGCGCAGGGCATGGCCCGGGGCCACCTGGGCGAGCCAGGCGTGGAAGGCGGTTTCGCGCTGGGGGTCGGTCCAGGGAACGGCAAGGGGGGTCGGCGCGGAATCGCTCATGGATAATCGATTCTACAAATCCAACGTGGCGGGTCCGCGAGCGGCGGCCGCCGGGTCTTCACCCCCGATGCATTACCAGAGAAACAAGGCGTTCGCCGCCCGCTTCGCGCTGAGCCCGGTGGCCCTGGTCGCGGCGTCGCTGCTGCAGCCGCTGCCCGCGCTGGCGCAGGAGGCGGGAGAACCGTCGCCCCAGCTGAAGCCGGCGCCGCAGTTGAGCGAGGACATCCCGGCGGAGGCGCGCTCCCAGCTGCCCACCTTCGTGGAGGGCGACCGCATCCAGGGCCAGACCGACGTGGAGACCAGCGTCGAGGGCAACGCGGTGCTGCGCCGGGGCGATACTTTCATCCGCGCCGACCGGCTCGACTACAACGTCCCCCAGGACATGGCGCGGGCGCGCGGCAACGTGCGCATCAACAAGGCCGGCAACATCTTCGAAGGCCCGCTGGTCGAGCTGAAGGTCGATGCCTTCGAGGGCTTCTTCAACGAGCCGCGCTACCAGTTCCTGCGCAACGGCGCCTATGGCGAGGCCGAGCGCGTCGACTTCATCGACGACAAGCACGCCATCATCCACAAGGCCACGTACACCACCTGCAAGCGCCACGGGGGCCCGAGCTGGATGCCCGACTGGATGCTGCGCGCGGCGTCGATCTCGCTCGACCAGGAGGAGGAGACCGGGCAGGCCGAAGGCGCGGTGCTCAGCTTCCTCGGCGTCCCCATCCTGCCGGTCCCGAGCATCAGCTTTCCGCTCGGCGAGAAGCGCAAGTCCGGCCTGCTGCCGCCGACCGTGGGCCTGGACAACCGCAACGGCTTCGAGATCACGCAGCCCTATTACTGGAACATCGCGCCCAACCGCGACGCCACGCTGTACCCGACCTTGATGTCCAGGCGCGGCATCGACCTGGGCGCGGAATTCCGCTACCTGGAGCCGGGCTACAGCGGCCTGGTGCGCGGCAACTACCTGCCGAACGACCGGCTGCGCGACCGCGACCGCTGGGGCTTCCATGCGGAGCACGCGCAGAACGGACTGGTGCTGCCCTGGCTGGGCCGGTCCAACCTGGCGCTGGACCTGAACCGCGTGAGCGACGACAACTACTGGAAGGACTTCTCGCGCGACAGCAGTTCCTTCACGCAGCGCCTGCTGGCCAACAACGGCTCGCTCACCTTCGGCATCGGCGACGTCACCGTCACCAGCCGCGTGCTGAAGTTCCAGACGCTGCAGGACCCCAGCGCGCCGATCGTGCCGCCTTACGACCGCGCGCCGCAGATCACGGCCACGCAGACGCGCACCGACCTGTGGGGCGGCCTCGAGACGTACGTGGAGGCGGACTTCACCCGCTTCAGCGCCGTGTCGGCCTACAGCGTGCTCGGCGTGCCCAGCGGCACCGTGTTCGACCAGCCGAACGCCGACCGCGGCTACCTGCTGGCGCAAGTCAGCCGGCCCTGGCGCGCGCCCGGCTGGTTCGTCATCCCCAAGCTGCAGGCGCACCTGCGCAGCTACAGCTTCGATGGCCCGATCGCCAACGGCGACACCAGCGCCTCGCGCGCGGTGCCCACGTTCAGCGTGGACAGCGGGCTGGTGTTCGAGCGCGACACCAGCTTCTTCGGCCGTGCCTTCCGCCAGACGCTGGAGCCGCGCGCGTTCTACGTCTACACGCCGCACGTCAACCAGAACTACCTGCCGAACTACGACTCGGGCCTGAACGACTTCAGCTTCGCGACGATCTTCACGGAGAACGCGTTCGGCGGCAACGACCGGATCGCCGACAACAACCTCCTGACGCTGGGCGCCACCACGCGCCTGATCGACCCGGACACGGGCGCCGAAGCGGCGCGCTTCTCGCTCGCGCAGCGCCTGCGCTTTTCCGACCAGAACGTCACGCTGCCGGTGGACCGCGGCACCACCTTGCCCGCTGCGCCGCCGCCGCCGGTGAGCGAGCGCCTCTCGGACATCCTGTTCGGTTCCTCCATCGCGCTGGTGCCGAACTGGGGATTCGACACGACGGTGCAGTTCAATCCGAAGACCTCGGAGTCGATCCGCTCGGTGATCGGGGCCCACTACAGCCCCGGACCGTTCCGCGTGGTGAGCGCGGGCTACCGACGGCAGCAAGGCATCAGCGAGCAGCTGGACCTGGGCTGGCAGTGGCCGCTGGGCCAGATCTTCGGCAAGGCGCCCGTCACGGATGGGCCGCTCACGGGAGAGGTGGAAGGCCGCTGGTTCAGCGTCGGCCGGCTGAACTACAGCCTGCGCGACAAGCGCATCGTGGACGCGGTGGTCGGCCTGGAGTACGACGCTGGCTGCTGGATCGGCCGGGTGGTGTTCGAGCGCCTGCAGGCCGGCACCGAGGTGGCGAACAAGCGCGTGCTGTTCCAGCTGGAGTTCCTGGGCTTCAGCCGGCTGGGCTCGAACGCCCTGCAGTCGCTCAAGCAGAATATCCCCCGGTACCAGTATCTGCGCGAGCGCACCGAAGTGCCGAGCCGGTTCAGCAATTACGACTAAAGTGCAAGCACGATGAAACTCCGATCCCTGGCCCTGGGGCTGGCCGTCGCCGGCCAGCTGGCCGCCCTGGCCGTCCCGGCCGCAGCGCAAGGCCTGCGATCCACCCCGTTGCTGGGCGGCGGCCAGCCTTCGTCGCGCTTCGACAGCGGGCCGCGCTCGGCCGACTTCATCGTGGCGGTGGTCAACTCCGAGCCGATCACCAACAACGAGGTGCGCACCCGCATGCTGCGCTTCGAGCAGCAGCTCGCGCAGCAGGGCTCGCCCATGCCGCCGCGTGCGCAGTTGATGCGTGAAGTGCTCGAGCGCCTGATCACGGAGAAGGCGCAGCTGCAGCTGGCGCGCGAAACCGGCGTGCGCGCGGACGATGCGCTCGTCGACCAGGCGGAACAGACCGTGGCCCGGCAGAACGGCGTCGACGTGCCGGAGCTGCGCCGCCGGCTGGCGGCGGAAGGCATCAACGTGGCCCTCTACCGCGAGGAGCTGCGCAACCAGATCCTGCTGCAGCGCCTGCGCGAACGGGAACTCGACGCGCGCGCCCGCGTGACCGAGCTGGACATCGACCAGTTCCTGCGCGAGCAGCAGCAAAGCGGCGCCGCGACGGCGCTGACCGAGATCAACCTGGCGCACATCCTGGTGGCGGTGCCCGAGAACGCGCCCGAAGCGCAAGTGGCGCCGTTGCAGGCGAAGGCGCAGCAACTGCTGCAGCGTGCCCGCGCGGGCGAGGACTTCGGCAAGCTGGCGCGCGAGAACTCCGACGCCGCCGGCGCGGCGCAGAACGAAGGCGTCATCGGGCTGCGGCCGGCCGACCGGCTGCCGCCCCTGTTCGTCGAAGCCGTGCGCAACGTCAACAGCGGCGGGATCGCCGACCTGGTGCGCTCGGCCGCCGGCTTCCACGTCGTCAAGGTCGTCGAAAAGCGGCAGAGCGCCACGCCCGGCGTCACCGTCACGCAGAACCACGCGCGGCACATCCTGCTGCGCCCCGGCCCGAACCTGACCGAGGCGCAGGCCCGCCAGCGGCTGGCCGAGTACAAGCGCCGCGTGCAGGGCGGGCAGGCGGACTTCGCCCAGCTCGCGCGCGAGAACTCGCAGGACGCCAGCGCCCGCAATGGCGGCGACCTGGGCTGGACCAGCCCCGGCATGTTCGTGCCGGAGTTCGAGGAAGTGGTGAATACGCTGGCGCCCGGCCAGATCGCGGACCCGGTCACCAGCCGCTTCGGCGTGCATCTGATCCAGCTGCTGGAGCGCCGCCAGTCGACGCTGACGCAGCGCGAGCAGCGCGAAGTGGTGCGCAACCTGCTGCGCGAGCGCAAGCTCGACGAAGCCTACGTGCAGTGGGCGCAGGAGGTCCGCGGCCGCGCGTACGTGGAGTTGCGCGAGCCGCCGCAATAAATGGCGCAATAAATGGGGTCAGAACCCAATTAAGGGCGTGACGCGATGAGCCCGCACGTCGCCCGCAAACGTTTCGGCCAGCACTTCCTGGCCGATGCCGCCGTCATCGATGCGATCGTGCGCGAGATCGCGCCGCGGGCCGGCGATCCGATGGTGGAGATCGGCCCCGGCCTGGCCGCCTTGACGCAGCCGCTGGTGGAGCGCCTCGGCAAGCTCACGGTGATCGAGCTGGATCGCGACCTGGCCGCCCGCCTGCGCCAGCACCCGCAACTGCGCGTGGTGGAGTCGGACGTGCTGAAGGTCGACTTCACGGAACTGGCCGGGAACCTCGGCGCCCCGAAGCTGCGCATTGTCGGCAACCTGCCGTACAACATCTCCAGCCCGATCCTGTTCCACCTGCTGCAGTACGTCGACCGCGTGGTCGACCAGCACTTCATGCTGCAGAAGGAAGTGATCGACCGCATGGTCGCGGCGCCCGCGACGTCGGACTACGGCCGCCTTTCGGTGATGCTGCAGTGGCGCTATGCGATGGAGAACGTGCTG
>JAJNBO010000185.1 GCA_021156245.1 Ramlibacter sp.
TGCTGGTTGCCGACGCGGGTCATGGTCGACTTGTTCAGCAGGTTGAACTTCATGCGGTTCTCCGCGGTGGCCGAGTGGAGCGTCACCGGGATGTGGACCAGGCCGAAACTGATGGCGCCCTTCCAGAGGGTGCGCGAGCTAGTGGGAGCGGGCATGCGGATTCCTTTGCCATTGCGGCCCATCCACGGTAGGCACGCCCGCGGCACACGCCTGTAGGACGGCGCAGCCACAAGGTGCAGGGCAGGTCAGGGACAGGCGATCAGCGCGCCCTGCGGCACGCACGGGCCGTTGGGGCCCGCCAGGTTGGGGCCGACTTGCCGCAGGTGCGTTCCGTCGTTGGCCCAGCAACCGTTCGCGTCGCAGATCGCCGGCATGGGTGGCCGTCCGATGGCGACCGGAGGGGGTGCGAGCACCGGGGCCGGCAGCGGCGCGGCGCGTGCGGGCAATTCGATTTGCGGCGGGGCCACGGAGACCGGTGGCTGGGCCACGCGGCCGGGCCGTTGCGCAGGGGGCGCACTGCCGAGGCAGGTGCCCGCGGCCGCACTGCGGAGGCCCTCGATGGCCGCAGGCGTTGCGGGTGCGCTGCGCGCGGACTGCAGGCTGGCGAGCGCCTGCGCACAGGCCGGGGATTTGAGCGGGTCCCCGGCCTGCGCCGCGGCCGCCGATGCGAAGAAGGCGAGCAGGCACGCAAGCAGAAAGCCGCAAGCGGACTTCACGGGGCGGCTCGCGGGCTTGTCCGACACCTGCAGGCCGGGGGTTTGGTTAAGTTTCCGGGCATGAAATCCAGCGATACGCGATCGAGCCGCGCCAAGCTCGGCGAGCGCCCGACGTCCTCGGTGCCGGCGAAGCCGGACCACGGCGAGAACTCGTCGAGCACCATCATCGAGGCGCCGATGAGCCCACGCAAGAGGAGGCTGGATGCGCACGATTTCGCCGATGGGGGCGGCAGCGGCGGGGCCGAGGCCTTCAGCCGCCGCCGGGTGGGCAAATCCTAGCGCTCCTGCCTGCCGCCCGGCGCCAGGTCGCGGTCCTTGACGAAGCCGGCCTGGTTCTCGCCGAGGCCTGGCGTCGCTTCGTCTTCCGCATCCTCGCGCGCCGCGGCAGGACTGTCGCGGTCCAGTTCCGGCGGATGGGTGTCCCCTGTCAGCTTGGCGGTGTCCTTCGGGTCGGGCATCGGGGTCTCCTGCATTGGTTGCGGACCAATCTACCCCGCGCTGCCGTGCAGCTCTGTAGGATCGGGCCGCACCGATGAAGATCGCCACCTTCAACGTCAACGGCATCAAGACGCGCCTGCCGCACCTGCTGCGCTGGCTGGAGCGCGAGCAGCCGGACGTGGCCTGCCTGCAGGAGCTCAAGGCGCTGGACGAGACCTTTCCGGCACAGGAGATCCGCGACGCGGGCTACCACGCATTGTGGAAAGGCCAGCGGTCGTGGAACGGCGTCGCGATCCTGGCCCGGGGGTCCGAGCCGCTGGAGATCCGGCGCACCCTGCCAGGTGACGATGCCGACGAGCAGAGCCGCTACCTGGAGGCTGCGGTCGGCGGCATCGTGGTCGGCTGCCTGTATTTGCCCAACGGGAATCCGCAGCCGGGACCCAAATTCGACTACAAGCTCGCGTGGTTCGAGCGCCTCATCGCGCACGCGGAAAGCCTCGTGGCATCGGAGCACCCGGTCATCCTCTGCGGCGACTACAACGTGGTGCCGACGGATGCGGACATCTACAACCCGCGCTCCTGGCTGAAGGACGCGCTGCTGCAGCCGGCAAGCCGCGAGTGCTATCGCCGCCTGCTGGCCCAGGGCTGGACAGATGCCATCCGCCACCTGCACCCGGACGCCCCGATCTACACCTTCTGGGACTACTTCCGGCAGCACTGGCAGAAGGACTCCGGGCTGCGCATCGACCACCTCCTGTTGAACCGCACCTTGGCCCCCGCCTTGCGCGCGGCCGGCGTGGACCGATGGGTGAGGGGCGAGGAGAAGGCCAGCGATCACGCGCCCACGTGGGTGGAACTGGACCTCGATGCCTTGCGCAAGCCGCGGTCCGCCGCCCGGAAGAGGTCTTAGGAGATTTCCCTAGCGCTTCGTCCGATTCCCCTATTCACCCGATGAGCTCGAGGTGGTTTCATCTCGTTACGTCGTAAAGGGGAGAACACGAATGATCGAGACACAGGGCGACGCACTGCTGCTGGAAGCGCTTTCCGACAAGGTGCTGCACCAGCTGCCGCCGAAGGTGTGGAAGGAACTGATCCTCGGCACCGGGCGTGAAAGCATCCGCTTCGAGCAGCGGCAACTGACGCTCGTGCACGTGGACGCGCAGACGCCGATCGGCCGCAGCGGCGGCGCCACCGAAGGCTTCTACCAGGAACTGCAGCGCATCAACGCGCACCATGACGGGCGCCTGGACCCCTACGTGGATGCGGCAGCGCTGGTCACGTTCGAGGATCCGGGCGCGGCGATGCGCATGGCCATGGACCTCCAGCGTGCCGCCCGCGACGTGCGCCTGCGCATCGGCATCGTGAGCGGCCCCTGCACGCTCGCCTTCTTCCGCGCGCAAGGCCGCCTGTGGTGCACGCCGCTCGGCTCGCAGCCTGCACGGGCGGCGGAAGTCGCCGCCAGCGCCGTGATCGGCGGCATCGTCGTTTCCCCGGAAGCGTACGCTTCGGCGGACGACGACGTGGACACCCGGCCTGCCGCGCTCGGGTTCGACGCCGACTTCCAGGATTCCGAGCGGGACCTGTCGTCGCTGGCGTCGGAACAGCCCGTCGTCGACATCGACCTTTCGGTCTGACCCGGCGCGCGCAGGCTCAGCGTGCCGGCTTGTCGCGTTCCAGCTGGCGGATGCGTTCGCGCGCGTCGTCGCCTTCCGGAATCGGCTCTCCGCTGTCGCGCCACGCGACGGCGGCCTTGAATCCTTCCGCTTGTGCATAGCGGCGGAACCACAGGCCCTCCGGGTTGTGGCGGGTGATGCCGTCGAACAGGGTGGCGAGGCTCTGCGACTGCTCGAGGCCCATGTTCAGCATGACCTGGTTCACCACCATCTTGTGCATGGCAAGGTGGCTGCGGGGGACGCCGGCGATTCGCCGCGCCAGCGCCATCGCCGCATCGTCGAGCGCGGCGGCCGGTACTGCATCGTTGGCGAGGCCCCAGGCCAGCGCCGTCCGCCCGTCGATGGTGTCGCCCGTGAACATGAGCTGCTTGGCGCGCGCCGGCCCCAGGCGGTAGGTCCACATGGCGGTGGTTGGGCAGCCCCAGACGCGGGTGGGCATGTAGCCGATGCGTGCGTCTTCGGCCATCACGAGCAGGTCGCAGCACAGCGCGATGTCGCTGCCGCCCGCGACCGCGTGGCCGTGGACCTTCGCGATCGTGGGCTTGGGGCTGCGCCAGAGGCTCATGAAATCCTCGGTGTTGCGCTTCATGTAGGCGTAGTCGACCATCGGGTCCCACGGGGCGCGTTCCTGCTGGCAGGGATGGTCGATCTCGCCCTGGCCGAACTGCGCCAGGTCGTAGCCGCCGCAGAAGCCCTTGCCGGCGCCTTCCACCACGATCACGTGCACGTCATCGTCCGCATTGGCCCAGTCCACGGCCGCGCGGATTTCGCGCGGCATCTCCTCGTTGATGGCGTTCAGCCGCGCGGGACGGTTCAGGAGCAGCCGGGCGATGCGGGGCTGTGCCGCGTCCTTTTCGATCTGCAGGGTGCTGTAGCTGGGCATGGCGGTTCCTCGTCGTTCGGGCCAGTCTAGCGAAGCGCAGAGCCGTCCTACAGCCCCGCGGCAGGCGTGCTTGCAGTCCGGTCCCTGGCCGACTCCTAGAGTTCCGGCATGAGCACGAACACCAGCATCGGCCCCGACGCCAACCGGGGCGGCAACGACAACCCGGGCAATGCCGACGGCTGCGGCAACAAGACCCTGGGCGACAAGGCCACGCAGCAGCCGCCCACCGGCGCCGAGAGCATCGTCGGCGAGGCGGGCGCACAAGTGCCTGCAGGCGTTCCGGGCGCGCGCCCGCGCCCCGGCGTGGACAAGGGCGCGCAAGCGTATCCGGACGGCCCCAACGTGGAGAGCAGTCCCTGGGAGCTCGAGGCGGCGCGCGGCAATCCGCCCAAGGACCGCTGATCCCGCGGAGCGGGCGGACTGGTTAGAGTTGCGCCCGGACCATCCGAGGGAGGGCGTGTGCAAGCATCCGAGCCGTTGCCGGCTTCCGTGCCGGTGTTGATCGCCGGCGGCGGGCCGGTGGGACTGACGCTGGCGGCGCTGCTCGCCCGGCACGGCGTGCGCAGTCTCGTCGTCGAGGCGGATGCGGGTTACTGCACCGGCAGCCGCGCCATCTGCATATCCCGCCGGTCGCAAGAGATCCTTTGGGCAGCGGGTGCGGGGCCGGCGCTGCAGGCGAAGTCGCTGCCATGGACCGGCGGCCGCAGCTACTGGCGCAACCAGGAGGTGCTGCGCTTCGAAATGCCGAGCGAGCCCACGCAGCGTTTCGCGCCGATGGTGAACATCCAGCAGTTTCATGTCGAAGCGTTCGTGCACCAGGCCTTGCAACAGGCGCCCGGGCTGGCGCAGGTCGCGTGGTCCGCGCGTGTTGCCGGCGTCGACCAGGCGGAGGACGGCGCCTGGGTGGACGTGGAAACCGCCGATGGCCGCTCGCGCGTGCAGGCGGACTACGTGGCTGCGTGCGACGGCGGCCGCAGCACGGTGCGCGAGCTGCTTGGCCTGCAATTCGAAGGCATGCAGTACGACGGCCGCTATGTCATCGTCGACATCCGGCAGAAGACGCGGCGGCCGGTGGAGCGGCTGGCCTGGTTCGATCCGCCTTCGAATCCCGGCTCCACGCTGCTGATGCATCGGCAACCGGACGACATCTGGCGCATCGACTACCAGTTGCGCGATGGCGAGGATGCCGAGGAAGCGCTGAGGCCGGAGAACATCCTGCCGCGGGTCCGGAGCCACCTCGCCATGATCGGCGAGCACGAGCCTTGGGAACTGCAATGGGCGTCGATGTACAACGCCAAGTGCCTCACCTTGCGGTCGTATCGCGAAGGGCGCGTGCTGTTCGCGGGCGATGCGGCGCACCTGGTGCCGATCTTCGGCGTGCGCGGCCTCAATTCGGGCCTGGACGACGCCGCCAACCTGGCGTGGAAGCTGGCGCTGGTGCTGGAGGGCGGCGCGTCGGAGTCCCTGCTCGACACGTATTCGTCCGAGCGCGTGCATGCCGCGCATGAGAACATCGCCTATGGCGCCAAGAGCACGGAGTTCATGGCGCCGCCCGATTTCGCGTTCAGGCTGATGCGGGAAGCGACGTTGCGCGTTGCGCTGGACGATGCGGCGGTGCGCTCGCTCATCAACCCCAGGCAGTCCGCGCCCGTGGCCTATGCGGCTTCGCCGCTCAACGCGCCGGAGCAGGGGACATGGGGCAGCGCGCTGGCGGCACCCGGTCAACCGGCACCGGAAGCACTGCTGCAAGGTGCGCGAGGCGCGTTCCACCTGACGCAGGGCTTCGGCACGGACTTCACGTGCCTCGTGTTCGGTGGCGGCGCGTTGCCGCAAGCGGTGGCCGACCTGGTCTCCCACGGGATCGGCGTGGTGAACATCGCTCCCGAGACCGACGCACTGGGGCAGGCCCGGCTGCGCTACGGGCTGCCGGGCGGGGGCAACGCATCCGGCCTGGTGCTGGTGCGCCCGGACGGCTACGTGTTGGGCCGGTGGCGCGGGCTGGATCCCGCACCGGTGCTCGCCTGCATGCGGGAGAAGGGATTGCGGCCATGAACGAAGCGGAACTGGATGGCGCCTACACGGCGTTGTGCCGCGCCTTGGGCGCGGTGGGGCCGGAACGCAGTGAGCTGCTGCTGTC
>JAJNBO010000186.1 GCA_021156245.1 Ramlibacter sp.
CCGCCGCCCGGCTGCAGCACCCCAACATCGTCAGCGTCTACGACTCCGACCGGGACGCCGACGTCGCCTTCCTGGTGATGGAATACATCCAGGGCGACGACCTCAAGCACCACCTGGACCGCGGCGTGCGGTACTCGCTGGAGCAGTCCCTCAAGATCATCCGCGACCTGCTCAGCGCTCTGGACTACGCGCACAAGCAGGGCATCGTGCACCGCGACATCAAGCCCGCCAACCTGCTGATCGAGCCTGGCGGCCGGGTGAAGCTCACCGACTTCGGCGTGGCGCGCATCCAGGACTCGGGCGAAGCCACGCGCACGCAGGGCAGCATGGTGGGCACGCTGAAGTACATGGCCCCCGAGCAGGTGCAGGGACAGAAGATCGACTCGCGCGCGGACCTGTTCTCCGTGGGCGTGGTGCTGTACCAACTGCTGACGGACAAGCGTCCCTTCGACGGCGACAACGACTTCTCCATCATCCACCAGATCATCGGGCACCATCCGCCCGCGCCCAGCTCCATCAACCCGCGCCTGCCGGCTGCGCTGGACGCCGTCGTTGCGCGCGCGCTGGCCAAGACGCGCGAGGAGCGCTTCGAGACGGCCCGCGATTTCGCGGTGGCCCTGCAGGCGGCGATCCGCCGCGCCGAGGACCAGACGGTCGTGCCGCCGGCCAATCCGAACAAGCGCGTGGAGGGCGGCGCCTCGCGGCCCCTCACGCGACCCGGCACGTCCCCGGGTGGCGGCACGAACCCGAGCTCCGGCACGATCAGCTCCGTGACCCAGGAGCTCGAGCTCGTGTACTGGAAGGACGTCAAGGACTCCGACGACCCCGAGGACCTGGAAGGCTTCCTGGACAAGTTCCCGGCCGGCATCTACGCGGACCTCGCCCGACGGCGCCTGCGCAAGCTGGCCGGCGACCCGACGAACACCGTGAATGCGCTTCCGGTCAGCGCCTTGCTCGATCCCGAGGCGACGCGCATGCGCGATCCCTCGGTCCCTTCGATCCCGCCGACCTATCCGCTCGGAACGGCCGATCGGGCAGCGTCGCCCGAGCTGCGGCCGGCGCAGTGGATCGACGAGGAATACACCAAGACCTCGGTGGAGGCACCCTCGGTCCCACCGGTCGTGTCCGCGCCGCCGGCCGCGGCGGCTCCGGCGGCGCCGACCTCGCCCTTGATGGCGGCCGGCGAGGCGGCCCTGGCTGCCGCGTCCGCCGCTGCTTCCCGGACCGACCCGAGCACCACGCCGCTGTCGCCGCCTCCAGCGGCGCCGGCGCCCGTGCTCGCACCTGCGCCGGTCGCGGCGGCTCCGGTCACCGTGGCTGCCAGACCCGAGGCGGCCGCGGCCAAACCGCCGGTGGCCGTGCCCCTGAAGACCCCGACCCGCGCGGTCGACGACGACGAATCGACGGCGCCGCCCGCGCGCCGCAGGAAAGTCCCGGTTGCCGCGGTTGCGGGCATCGCAGTGCTGGCCATTGCCGGCCTGGCGGCCATGGTGATGGGACGCAGCAGCGCCGTGGCGCCGGAAACCAGCGTCGCCGCTGCCGCCGCTCCCATCACGGCGGCGACCCCGGCGCCAGCCCCGGCCCCCGCCACCGCTCCCGTCCCCGTGGCCGCGGCGCCGGGGGACGTCACACCGGTCCCGCCCCCGGCCAATCCTCTCGCCGCGCGGCCCGTTGCGGCGCAATCGCCGGCGGCACCCGCCGCGGCCCCGGCGAAGAAACCGCCGCCGAAGGCCGCCAGGACGGTCGCCGCCACGCCCCAGCCGGTGGAGCCGGCGCGCCCGTTGACGTCCGCAGCGGCGCCCGCCCCGCGCGCCGAGCCGGAGCCGCCACGCCCCGTGCCGCCGCCGTCGATCGCATCGGCCAATGCCGCTGCGATGCACGCGGTGGACGAGTGCCGGGACAAGATGTTCCTCTCGCGCGAGATCTGCCTGAAGGACAACTGCGGCAAGGCCGGCGCACGCAGCCATCCCATGTGCGTGCGCTACCGCGAGGAGGTGCGCCTGCGCGAGGAGAGCAAGCAGCTTCCGCAGAACCGCTGAAACCCGGCGCGGGCAGCGGTCAGGTGACGTCGAAGGTGTGCACGGAGTAGGCTCCGCGCGCGCGATCCTCGAAGTACCGCTCGAGCGTTTCCTTCACCGTGCGAAAGGCGATCTCCTCCCACGGGATCTCTTCCTGCGTGAACAGGCGTGCCTCGATGGTTTCGAAACCGGGGTCGAACACCTCGTTCAGCAGCCGGGCACGGTAGAACATGTGCACCTGGCCGACCCGGGGAACGCTGACCACCGAGAACAGGCCTTCCAGCTCGAACTGCGCGCCCGACTCCTCGCGCGTCTCGCGCGCGGCGCCTTCGCCGGTGGATTCGCCCAGCTCCATGAAGCCCGCGGGCAACGTCCATTTGCCCCAGCGCGGCTCGATGTTCCGCTTGCACAGCATCACCCGGTCCCCGAGGTAGGGCACGGTGCCCACCACGTTCAGCGGGTTCTCGTAGTGGATCGTGTCGCAGGCCGGGCAGACGGCGCGTTCGTGCGTGTCCCCGTCGTCTGGAACTCGGTAGACCACTGAGGCGCCGCAGTTGCGGCAGTGCTTGATGGGGGTGCGGAGGACGGTCACGGATGAAGCAAGGGCTCCCGAGGGAGCCCTTGCGGCGGGAGCTGGCTACGGCCTGATTATCAGGCCTTCTTCGCCGGGGCGGGCGCAGCGCCCGCCTTGCCGTGCTTCTCGATCAGCGCGCGGGCGGTTTCGAGCAGCTTCTTGCCGTCGTGGCCGCGCTTGTTCATGTCCTCGACCCATTCCACTTCCACCAGGCGCGCCTTGCGCTTGAACTCCTGCGCGTCGCCAGCGGAGATGGTGTGGATGGTGTTCTTGCGGTCGACGGCGGACTTGCGGCCGATGCCGTCGTTGCCCTGCTGCACCTTGCCGAGCCAGCCGGAGGTGGCCATGCCGGAGTTGGCGTCGATCACCTTCTTCAGGTCGGGCGCGAGCGAGTTGTACTTCGCCTTGTTCATCGCCATCACGAAGGTGGTGGTGTACAGGGCGCCGCCCGCGGGCTCGAACTCGCTGTGGAACCTGGTCAGCTCGTGCACCTTGACCGAAGGCACGACCTCCCACGGGATCACGCAGCCGTCGATGGTGCCCTTGGACAGCGCATCGGGGATCTGCGGCAGCGGCATGCCGACCGGCGTGGCGCCCAGGTAGCCGAGCATCTTGGTGATCTGGCGGGTGGGGCCGCGCACCTTCAGGCCGCGCAGGTCGTCGGCCGTCTTCACGAGCTTTTCCTTGGTGTGGAACATGCCGGGGCCGTGCACGTGCAGCGCCAGCACCTGCGTGTCCTTGAATTCATCGGGCGCCATCGTCTGCACGTACTCCCAGTACGCCTTGGAGGTGGCCTCCGCGTTGTTCATCACGAAGGGCAGCTCGAACACCTCGATGCGCGGGAAGCGGCCGGCAGTGTTGCCGGGCAGCGTCCAGACGATGTCGACCACGCCGTCCTTGGCCTGGTCGTACAGCTGCACGGGCGTGCCGCCCAGCTGCATGGCGGGGTAGCCCTCGAACTTGATGCGGCCGCCGGAGTCCTTCTCGACCTTGTCCATCCATGCCTTGTGCATGGTCAGCCACACGTTGGACTGCGGCGCCATGAACGTGTGAAACTTGAGGGTGACGGCTTGCTGCGCGAGGCCGCTGAGGGCGGGTGCGCCGAGCGCCACGGCTGCGGTGGACTGCAGGAGGGTGCGTCGCTGGATCATTGTGGTTCTCCGAAGGGATCCATGAAGTTAACTGCACGCGGCGCGCACGCGCTACGGGGCTTTCCCTCAACGGATGAACCCGACCAGCCACAGCGGAATGATGGGGAAGAACAGGAACAGCAGCGTGCGCAGCACGTCGCTCACCAGGAAGGGCATGACGCCGCGATACGTCTCGCCCATCGGCACGTCCTTCGCCAGGCCGTTCACGATGTACACGTTCAGGCCCACCGGCGGCGCGATCAGGCCGAAGCCCACGGTCATCAGCACCATGATGCCGAACCAGATCGCCGCCGAGTCCTTCGGCATGCCGAAGTCCAGGCCCATGATGATCGGGAAGAAGATGGGGATGGTCAGCAGCAGCATGGACAGCTCGTCCATCACGGCGCCCAGGAGCACGTAGAACAGCAGGATGGCCACCACCACCAGCAGCGGCGACACGCCCCATCCGCCCACGACGGCGGCGAGCTGGTTGGGCACCTGCGTCAGGGCCAGCGCCGAGTTCATCAGGTCCGCGCCGAGGAAGATCAGGAAGATCATGGCCGCGCTGATGGCCGTGCCGTAGAAGCACTCCTTGAACTTCCCCAGGGTCATCTCCCCCTTGACGAGGGCGGTGAGGAAGGTCGTCGCCGCGCCGACGGCAGCGCCTTCGGTGGGCGTGAAGAAGCCGCCGTAGATGCCGCCGAACACGAGCGCGAAGATGACGGCGATGGGCAGCACGCCCATCACGGCCCGCCACGTCATCGGCGGCGGCGCATCCTCGACGGCGGGCGCGTGGCCGGGGACCAGCCGCACGTAGATCGCGACCGCGATCATGTAGCCGACCATGGCGATGATGCCGGGGATCACGGCCGCGGCGAACAATTTGCTGATGTTCTGTTCCGTGAGGATCGCGTAGATCACCAGGACGATCGACGGCGGCAACTGGATGCCCAGCGTGCCGCCGGCGGCCAGCGTGCCGGTGGCGATGCGTCCCGAATAACCGTGGCGGCGCATCTCCGGCAACGCCACGCTGGTGATGGTGGCCGCCGTGGCGACCGAGGAGCCGCTGATGGCGCCGAACGCGGCGCATGCCAGCAGCGAGGCCATGGCGAGGCCGCCCTTGAAGCGGCCCATCACCGCCGCCGCGAACTCGAACAGGGCCTTGCTGATCCCGCCCTTGGTGGCGAAGTGCCCCATCAGGATGAACAGCGGGATCACCGAAAGGTCGTAGCTCGCGAAGCGCGCGAAGGCCTGCGTGTTGAGGAAGTTGGAGTAGGGCAGCCAGCCGGTCTGCGCGAGGTAGCCGATGGTTCCGGCCGTGAACATGCTCGCCGCGATGGGAACGCGCACGGCCATCAGCAGCAGCATCGAGCCGAAGATCAACCCCGTGAGTGCCAACGGGCTCATATGGCTCCCTCGCCGGCCGCGTCTTCAGGCACCGTGAAGCCGAACACGGCCTGGTGCAGCGCGATCAGGCCCGCCAGCACGAAGGCGGGAACCATGAACGCGTAGACGATCCATTCCGGGAAGCCCATGATCTGCGTTTCGGAGCCGTAGGAGTGGCTGTTGAGGCCGCCCAGCGTCGAGCGCCAGGCCAGCAGCGCGAAGATCAGCGCGATCAGCAAGGCGCCGACGCGGTCCATCGCCGACTGCGACCCGGCGCTCGCCTTCGCGGTGAAGAAGTCCACGATGATGTTGCCGCGGCGGGCCTGGCAGAGCGGCATGAACATGGCGATGGCCGCGCCGGCGGCGACGCCGGTGAGCTCGAACGCGCCGACGATGGACACGCCCACCGTGTTCCGGCCGATCAGGCTGCCGCAGGTCATGAGCGTGATGCCCGTGAGCAGCACGCCAGCCAGGATGGCGCACAGCTTCGCCAGTTGTTCCAGTATCCGCAAAGCGCCCCTCCTCGCCGCCGCTTCAGGCGGGCTGGATCTTGACCGAGATGTCCGTCAGGCCCTCGACGCCCCCCACCAGGGTGTCGCCGGCCACCACGGCCGCCACGCCTTCCGGCGTGCCCGTGTACACCAGGTCGCCGGGCTGCAGCTCCCAGGCGGCGGACAGGTGCTCGATGATCTCGCCGATGTTCCAGATCAACTTGGAGACGTCGCTGCGCTGCGGCCTTCTCGATGTCACCGGCTTGCGCGGCGGGCGTGACCGGCCCGATGGGGGCTGAGTGGTCGAAGCCCTTGCCGATGCACCACGGGCGGCCTTGCTTCTTCATCTCGCCCTGCAGGTCGCGGCGCGTCATGTCCAGGCCGACCGCGTAGCCGAAGATGTGCTTCTTCGCGTCGGCGGCCTTGATGTTCTTGCCGCCGGTGCCGATGCAGGCCACCAGCTCGATCTCGTGGTGCAGGTCCTTCGTGAGGCTCGGGTAGGGGATGGTCGCCGTCTCGCCGGCGTTCACCACCACGGCGGCGTCGCCCGGCTTGAGGAAGAAGAACGGCGGCTCGCGGCCGGTGAAGCCCATCTCCTTGGCGTGCTCGACGTAGTTGCGCCCGACGCAGTAGATGCGGCGCACGGGAAACCGCTCGGCGCGGCCCACGACCGGCACGCTGACGGCCGGCGCGGGAGTGAAGACATAGCTCATGACAACCTTTCTTCGGTGTGGACGCCCAGTGCCTGGTGCACGGGCCGGTCCGAGAAACTGAAAAGCACGCAGCCCCGGGCCGACGAGAGCCGGGCAGTGTGCCATGACGGCACCACGAAATGGTCGCGCGGGCCGAAGCGCCAGCGCTGCTGGCCGTCCCCTTCGCCGACGACCACTTCGCCTTCGCCCTCGACCACGCTGTACACGGCGCCATCGGTCTGGCGCCAGGCCTTGCCCTCGAAGCCTGCCGGCAGGCGCTGCATGAACGTGGCGATGGTGGGCATCGTCCAGCCGCCGGTGAGCGGGTTGACGTAGCGCAGCTTGACGCCGTCCCAGGCATCGACGGGGGCGTGACGCTCCAGGTCCTCCAGGGCCTGGCGGCTGCGCTCGTACGGATAGCTGAAGATCGGCGACGTCGCCCCGTACGGCGCGTCGTGCCGCACGGGCGCCATGTTGTGGCCATAGCGGGCGAAGCTGGTGCCCTCGGGGCGCGTCACCTGCTGGGAGCGGTCCGGGCTGTTCTGCGCGAAGCCGGCGTCGAGGAAGCGGATCATCGGGATGTCGAGCCCATCGAGCCACACGACGGGGCCGTCCGCTTCGCTGCCGTGGTCGTGCCACGTCCAGCTGGGCGTGATGATGAAGTCGCCCGGCCGCATGGTGGTGCGCTCGCCGTCCACCGCGGTCCACGCGCCGGAACCTTCGACGATGAACCGCAGCGCGCTCTGCGTGTGCCGATGGGCCGGAGCCACTTCGCCGGGCAGGATCAGTTGCAGTCCAGCGTACAGAGACTGCGTGATGGCGGACTGCCCGCGCAACGCGGGATTCTCCAGGATCAGCACGCGGCGCACGGCTTCTTCCGCCGTGATCGCCTCGCCGGCGCGCATCAGGAAGGGCCGGACTTCGTCGTATGTCCAGAGGGCGGGCACGCAAGGTGTCGCGGGCTTCGGCGGCACGAGCGCATGCAGCACTTCCCACAGCGGCGTCAGGTTGTGCGGATGCATGTCGCCGTACAGCTGCTGGCGCATCTGCGCCGTGGGGTGCGGAGCGTTCATGGGTTCCTCTACCAGGTGCGGCCCAGATAGGCGCCATTGTGTTCGAGCCGGGCCTGCAACGCAGCCACGTCGACGGCAGCCGCCGTGGTGCCTGCCTGCAACGCCAGGTGCGCCGCGTTGCCGACGGCCTCGCCCATGACGAAGCAGGCGCCGGTCACGCGCGCGGCCGACTGTGCTTCGTGGCTCATGGACGCGCAGCGGCCGGCGACCCACACGTTGTCCAGGCGCTCGGGCACCGTCATGCGGTAGGGCAGGTGGTTGAAGCCGCGGCTCTCGGGGATCTTCGGCCAGCGGAATTCGACGTCGCCCTTCAGGTGCAGTTCCAGCGGCCAGCCGTTGACGCCGATCGTGTCGTCGAAGCTGGCGCAGTCCAGCACGTCGGATTCGGTGAGCTCGTAGGCGCCGCGCACCCGCCGTGTTTCGCGGATGCCGACCTGCGGCGCGATATCGGAGATGTAGCTTTGCTCGAAGCCGGGCACCTCGCGCAGGAAACCGGCGACCCCCGCGATCTGCCGGCGTCCGAGGATCTCGGCCTCCGACAGCTCCAGCGCATCGGTGCCGTCCATGGCGTTGCCCTCGCGGTTGGCAAGCTGCGTCAGGTTGACGCGCCATTCGATGCCGCTCTTCTGCGGCCGCACGATCGCGCCCTTGCGCGGGAACTTGTAGCGGCCCTCGGCTTCCGCCTGTGCCATCAGCTTCGGGATGACTTCCCAGGCCTTGCCGGCACGCTGCGGATCGACGCCGTTGATGCGGAACATGGTGGACGGATAGAGCATGTTGCCGTGCCCGTCGCCCACTTCGTACGGCGCCCCGGCCCAGGCGGCGAGGTCGCCATCGCCGGAGGCATCGATGAACATGCGGCCCAGCACGGCGCGCCTGCCGGACTTCGTCTCCACCAGCAGCGCCCGCACGCGGCGCGCGTCGTCCATCAGGACACCGGCGCCCAGTGCATGGAACAGGATCTCCACGCCGGAGGACAGCAGGAGGTCGTCCGCCGCGATCTTGTAGGCGGCGGTGTCGTAGGCTTGCGCGACGGTCTTGCCGAACAGCGCGTGCGGCGTGTTCAGGCCGCCCAGCCGCGCAATGCGTTCGAGCAGGCCGTCGGCCACCCCATGCACCACCTGGCGGATGTCGCCGTGCACGTTGGCGTGCAGGCCGCAGAAGTTGGTGACGCCGGCCGCGGTGCCCATGCCACCGAGGAAGCCATAGCGCTCCACCAGCAAGGTGCTGCGGCCCGCGCGGGCTGCCGCGACGGCGGCCGCCATGCCGGCCGGCCCGCCGCCGAGGACGACCACGTCGTACTCGCCATGCACTTCAGTCTGGCGCGCGGGTTCGGAAACGGTACTTCTCATGTCGAACCCCCCGGTGCCGTCAGCGGCCCGGCTCGCCCTTCACCACCAGCTCGAAATGTTCCACCACCGGCGGCTGCGCGAAGAACGGGCCGACGATGGCGCGCCATTCGGCGA
>JAJNBO010000187.1 GCA_021156245.1 Ramlibacter sp.
CCCTTTGGCGTCGGCTCCTCCCTCGAAGGCCACCTGCTGGCCGTGCAGGGCGGTATCAGCATCGATGTCTCGCGCATGAACAAGGTGGTGGCGGTGAACCCGGAGGACCTGACCGTCACCGTGCAGGCCGGCGTCACCCGCAAGCAGGTGAACGAAGAGATCAAGAGCACGGGCCTGTTCTTCCCGATCGATCCCGGCGCCGACGCGTCGATCGGCGGGATGAGCGCCACCCGGGCATCCGGCACGAACGCCGTGCGCTACGGCACGATGCGCGAGAACGTCCTGGCCCTGGAAGTGGTGACGGCCACCGGCGAAGTGATCCGCACCGGCACCCGCGCCAAGAAGTCGTCCGCAGGCTATGACCTCACGCGCTTGTTCGTCGGCAGCGAAGGTACGCTGGGCGTCATCACCGAGATCACGCTGCGCCTGTACCCGATCCCGGATGCGATCTCCGCCGCCGTCTGCTCGTTCCCCAGCATCGAGGCCGCTGTCCGCACGACGATCCAGATGATCCAGCTGGGCGTGCCGATCGCGCGCGTGGAGCTGATCGACCACAACTCCGTGCGCATGGTCAACGCGCACAGCAAGCTGACGCTGCGCGAAGAGCCGATGCTGCTGATGGAGTTCCACGGCTCGCCCTCCAGCGTGAAGGAGCAGGCCGAGACCGTGCAGGACATCGCCAGCGAGTTCGGCGGCAACGCGTTCGAGTGGGCCGAGACGCCGGAGGAGCGCACCCGGCTGTGGACGGCGCGTCACAACGCGTACTTCGCCGCGGTGCAGTCGCGCCCGGGCTGCCGCGTGATCTCCACGGACACCTGCGTGCCGATCTCCCGGCTGGCGGACTGCCTGCTGGACTCGGTGGCGGAGGCCGACGCCAGCGGCATCCCTTACTTCCTGGTCGGCCACGTGGGCGACGGCAACTTCCATTTCGGCTACCTGCTGGACCCGAACCTGCCGCAGGAGCGCGTGACGGCCGAAGATCTGAACCACAAGCTGGTGTCGCGGGCGCTCGCCCTGGGCGGCACCTGCACGGGCGAGCATGGCGTGGGCCTGCACAAGATGGGCTTCCTGGTCGACGAGGCCGGCGCCGGCGCCGTGGACATGATGCGGACGATCAAGCGCGCGCTCGATCCGAAGAACATCATGAATCCGGGGAAGATCTTCACGGTCTAGCCTCCGGCCGCAGCGCGGCAGCTTCCCTTTTACGGACGAGCTGCTATTCTGGATCGGCCCGGCAACAGCCGGCAGCCCGTTCCGGAGGCCGTTGTGCAGGTTACCTACGACTCGTGGCTGGTCGCCACTTCGCTGGCGGTCGCCATCCTGGCCTCCTACGTGGCCTTGAACCTGGTGTCCAACGTGGCGGCGGCGCGCGGCCGGACGGCCTCGATGCTGTGGCTCGCGGGCAGTGCGGTGGCCATGGGCACCGGCATCTGGTCCATGCATTTCGTCGGCATGCTGGCCGCGAGCATCGGCATCCAGATGACCTATCACCTGGGTTGGACCGCCCTGTCGCTGCTCATCGCCGTCCTGATCTCCGGCTTCGCCCTGTACATGGTCAGCAGCGAACGGCTTGCCCCCGGCAAGTTGATCCTGTGCGGCGTGGTCATGGGCGCGGGCATCGCATCGATGCACTACGTCGGGATGGGGGCACTGCAGGTCAGTCCCGGGATTCAGTACGACCCGTTGCTGTTCGCGCTGTCCGTGATCATCGCCATGGTGGCGTCGTACGTCGCTCTGTGGCTGTTCGTCACTCTTCGCTCCGTGAACGTGAGCAACCCGCTCCTCAAGCGCGGGGCGAGCGCCGTGGTGATGGGCCTTGCGATCGTGGGCATGCACTACACGGGCATGGCCGCCGCCGGTTTTTCGCCGGACAGCATCTGCACCGTCCCATCCCCGGACAACAACAACTCCTGGCTTGCGATGACGATCGCCGGCGCCACGGTGATGATGCTGGGCGCCGCCTTGCTGGGATCGATGTTCGATTCACACCTCCTGCGCCGGTCCGAGGAGCACGAGACCAGCCTCTTGCGCATGAACGAGCTGCTGCGCAAGGAGAAGCAGGAACTGGCGCAGGCCAACGAGCTGCTCAGGTCGGAGATCGCGGAGCGGATCGCCGCGCAACAGGCCACGGAGCAGGCGAACGCGGCCAATGACGCCAAGAGCACGTTCCTGGCGACCATGAGCCACGAGATCCGCACGCCCATGAACGGCCTCCTCGGCATGCTGGAGATGCTCAGTCTCACCTCGCTCGATGCGTCGCAGCGTTCCGCCGTGAAAGTGATACGCGAGTCCGGCAAGAGCCTGATGCGGATCATCGACGACATCCTCGACTTCTCGAAGATCGAGGCGAACAAGCTGGACATCCGGCCCGAGCCCGTTCGCCTCAAGCAGCTCGTGACTGATATCTGCGACGCCTTCGCAGCCAATGCCAGCAGCAAGGGCCTGCTGCTGTCCGCTCGTACCGACCCGCGGATCAGCCCCGCCCTGCTCGTCGACCCGGTGCGCCTGCGGCAGGTCCTGGGCAACTTGATCAGCAACGCCATCAAGTTCACGAACGACGGCGAGGTTTACGTCACTGCCGAACTGATCGAGCGCGCGAGCGGCACCGACCGCATCCGGTTCTACGTGAAGGACACCGGCATCGGCATCTCGGGCGAGGACCAGCAGAAGCTGTTCGCGCCCTATTCGCAAGCGGATCTCGGCACCAGTCGGCGCTATGGCGGAACCGGTCTCGGACTGGCGATCTCGCAGCGCCTTGCGGAGCTCATGGAGGGCTCGATCGACATGGTCAGCGAGCTTGGAGCAGGAACGACGATGATCCTGGACCTGCCGTTGAGGATCGCGGATGTAGCCCTGGTGGAGCCCGAGCCACGCTCGCTCGCCGCGCTGCCGTCGGGCCCTGCGCCCCTTTCGTGGGAGCCCGAGCGGCCGGCCGCCGAGAGCGGCATGCCCGGTCTGGTGCTCGTCGTGGACGACCACCCGACCAACCGGATGCTGCTCATGAGCCAGGTGAGCGCGCTCGGGTACGCCGCGGAAAGCGCGGCCAACGGCCTGGAGGCGCTGCACCTGTGGAAGTCCGGCCGCTTCTCGCTGGTGCTCACGGACTGCAACATGCCGCAGATGAGCGGGTATGACCTCGCGCGCTCGATCCGCGCGGCCGAATCCGGGGCGGTGGCGGGACGCTGTCCCATCCTGGCCTGCACGGCCAACGCCATGAGCGACGAGGTCCTGCACTGCATCGAAGCGGGAATGGATGCGTACCTGGTCAAGCCGATGGATTTGAACAGCTTGGCCAATGAGTTGAAACGCTGGTTGCCGGCGCCTGGCGGCCTTGCACCCAGCCTGACCTGACCCATCGGCCACGCGCAAGGTCGCGGTCCCAGGCGCCGAACGTATACAATTTTTCGGATATACAGGCCGCGGACCTCCCGGGATGCGCGCCCTGCTCGACGGTTTCGCGGCCGCCGGGCCGCGCAGTTGCCTTCGGCGCAGCGGCAGCGCCTGGCCGACACCCTGGACGCTTCCATTCGCCGCATGGAAGCCCGCGATGGAAGGCCCGAACGTGAGCGCTGACAAACCTGTCGCAGGGCATGGGCATGGGCATGGCAGCTTCCGTGACCGACTACCGCGCCATCGCCGCGGCCGTGCGGTCCGGCGAGGCGCAAGCCTGCGAGCGCCTGGTGGCCGACCACGTGGACCGGGCGCACGAGCGCCTGGCCGCCCAACAACCAACGACGAAGGAGACAAGACCATGAAGCGACGCGCCCTTCTCCAGGCCACGCCGGCCCTCGCCTTGGGGCCGTGGGCATCTGCCCGCGCCCAGGGCGCCTTCCCGGGCGACAAGCCGATCCGCTACATCGTGCCGGTGGTGGCCGGCGGCGGCAGCGATCTGGTCGGCCGCACCGTCACCGAGCGCTGGGCGCGCGCGCTCAACGGGAACTTCATCGTCGACAACCAGGGCGGCGGTGGCGGCGTGGTCGCCTGCCAGGCAGCGGCCCGCGCGGCGCCGGACGGCTACACGCTGCTGCAAGGCTACGTCGCCACGCACGGCACCAGCCCCGCCACCCGCAAGGTGCCCTACGACGCGGTGAAGGACTTCACCGCGATCGGCATGATCGGCGCCACGCCCAACGTCCTGGTGGTCGATGCCAACCTGCCGGTGAAGGATTTCAAGGATTTCGCGGCCTGGCTGCGCGCCAACATGGGCAAGGTGAGCTACGGCTCCGCCGGTGCGGGCTCGCTGACGCACCTCACGATGGAGTTGCTCAAGCAGCAGCTCAAGGTGCCGATGGTGCACATCCCTTACCGCGGCATCGCCCCCGCCATCACCGACGTGATCGGCGGCCAGACCCAGGCGATGTTCCCCGGCCTTGCCGCGGCGCTGCCGCACATCCGCTCCAACCGGCTGCGTCCGATCGCGGTCACCGGCACCACCCGTGCGCCCCAGATCGCGAACGTTCCTACGCTGGACGAACTCGGCCTGAAGAATTTCGACGCGATGCAGTGGTACGGCGTGGTCGGTCCCGCCAACATGCCGCGCGACATCGTCACGCGGCTGAACAGCACCCTGAACCAAGTGCTGGCCGCACCCGAGCTGCGCGAGAAGCTCTCGGCCGAGGCCGTGGACCCGATGCCGATGGCGGCAGAGGCCTTCGGCAGATACTACGAGCAGGACATCGCGCGCTGGAGCGCGCTGGTGAAAGCACAGAACCTCAAGATCGAAGGCTAGAAGTCAGACCCCTCATGGCCCGCAATACCCAGGTCCCGGCCGACCACAATGCGCCCCCCATCACCCGCATCCTCGCCGAGTACGTGGCGAACCATCCCTCGCGCGGATGGAACGACGCCGTCGACCACGAAGCGCATCGCACCTTCCTCAACTGGCTCGGTTGCGCCGTCGGCGCGGCGAAGCACGAAGCAGCGGACGCAGCGCTGGCCGCGGTCAGCGAGCTGCAGCCGGCGCCGCAAGCCACGGTCGCGGGCCGCAGCGAGCGGGTCGACATGGCCAGCGCGGCGCTGGTGAACGGCATCACCTCGCACACCTTCGACTTCGACGACACGCACCTCAAGACCATCATCCATCCGGCGGGCCCCGTGGCGTCCGCCCTGCTCGCGCTCGCGGAGCACAAGGGCATGAGCGGGCGCGAGGTGACCGATGCGCTGGTGCTGGGCATCGACGTCGCCTGCCGCCTGGGCAACCTGGTGTACCCCGAGCACTACGACCGCGGCTGGCATATCACGGGTACGACCGGCATGCTGGGCGCAGCCGCCGGTTGCGCGCGCCTGCTGAAGCTGGATGCGCACCAGACGCAGATGGCGCTGGGCATCGCCGCTTCGCAACCGGTCGGCCTGCGGGAGCAGTTCGGCACCATGACCAAGCCGTTCCATCCGGGCGGCGCCGCGCGTGCGGGACTCACGTCCGCGCTGCTCGCGGCGAAGGGCTTCACCGCCAGCCCGCGCGCACTGGAAGCCCCGCGCGGCTGGGCGCAGGTGGTGTCCACCAAGACGGCGTGGAACGAAGCCACCGACGAACTCGGCCAGCGCTTCGAGATCTCCTTCAACAGCTACAAGCCGTTTGCCTGCGGCATCGTGATCCACCCGAGCATCGACGCGGCCGCGCAACTGCGCGGGCAAGGCGTGAAGCCGGAGCAGGTGGAGCGCATCGAGTTGAAGGTGCACTCGCTGGTGCTGGAGCTCACGGGGAAGAAGGAGCCGGCGGACGGGCTGCAGGGCAAGTTCAGCGTCTACCACGGTGTCGCCGCGGGGCTGATGTTCGGCCGCGCGGGTGAAGACGAGTACCACGACGAGATCGTC
>JAJNBO010000188.1 GCA_021156245.1 Ramlibacter sp.
CCCGCCGAAGGGCTTCGAGGGCTGGCGCGTCACCACCATCGGCGACGACATCGCCTGGATCAAGCCGGGCGCCGATGGCCGCCTGTACGCGATCAACCCCGAGGCCGGCTACTTCGGCGTCGCACCGGGCACCAACACGCAGACCAACCCGAACTGCATGGCCAGCTTGGACAAGAACGTCATCTTCACCAACGTGGCGCTGACCGACGACGGCGACGTGTGGTGGGAAGGCATGAGCGAGCCGCCCGCGCACGCCATCGACTGGCAGGGCAAGGACTGGACGCCGCAGCTCGCCAAGGAAACGGGCGCCAAGGCCGCGCACCCGAACGCCCGCTTCACCGTCGCGGCCGTCAACAACCCGGCGCTGGACCCGGCGTGGGACGACCCGGCCGGCGTGCCGATCGATGCCTTCATCTTCGGCGGCCGCCGCTCCAACACCGTGCCGCTGGTGACCGAGGCCAACGACTGGGTCGAGGGCGTCTACATGGCCGCGACCATGGGCTCCGAGACCACCGCCGCCATCATCGGCGCGCAGGGCGTCGTGCGCCGCGACCCGTTCGCCATGCTGCCCTTCACCGGCTACAACATGAGCGACTACTTCCAGCACTGGCTCGACCTGGGCCGGAAGCTGCAGGCGTCGGGCGCCAAGCTGCCCAAGATCTTCACCACCAACTGGTTCCGCAAGGGCGAGGACGGCAAGTTCGTCTGGCCGGGCTACGGCGAGAACATGCGCGTGCTCAAGTGGATGATCGACCGCATCGAAGGCAAGGTGACCGGCGAGCAGCACGCCTTCGGCACCAGCCCCCGCTACCAGGAACTGAATTGGGAAGGCCTGCCTTTCACGCAGCAGCAGTTCGACCAGGTCACGAGCATCGACCTGCCGGCGTGGGAGAAGGAGCTGCAGCTGCACCAGGAGCTGTTCCAGCAGCTCGAATACCGCCTGCCCGCGGAGCTGAAGGAGACGAAGGCGGAGATCGAGAAGCGGCTGGCGGCCGCCTGATCGTCGTCCCCGCGGAGGCGGGGACCCAGGGCTCCCAAAGAAAAAGCCACCCAACGGGTGGCTTTCTCACTGGAGGCCCTGGATTCCCGCCTTCGCGGGAATGACGGAATTCAATCCCGCCAAGGCTTCAGGCGATACACCGTGGCCGCCGCCGGTTCGACCGGCTTGGCCGTCCTGGCCAGCCACCTGCGCTGCCGCTCCTGCGCGCGGCGTTGCGCCACCCGGTGGGACCAGGCATCCAGCGTGCGCAGCAGCCGCTGCGGCAACCAGTGGATGACGGCGAGCATCATGGCCTCGCTCAGTAGTAGCGGTAGCGGCCGATGTCGGCGGCTTCGCGGCTCATCGCGCGGCTGAGGTCGGCCATCACGCGGGCGTCGCTCAGTGCGATCTCCCACAGCTTGTGGTCGGCGGCACGCTGCTTGCGGTCGGCAGCCCAGCGGGCCAGGCCGCTCCGGATGGCGCCGAGGGCGCCGGTGATGGGCGAGCCGACCACGGCCAGCGCGTGCAGCGCGGCGATGGTGATGCTGAAGCTGCGGAGGGCGGCGAAGCCATTGACCATGCGGGTCACGCCGCCATGCTCTGCCGGAATATCGATGTGGACGAATCGTGCCATGTTCACTTCTCCCCTTTGGACGCTTGTGGCGATGTGCCGGGTGCGTGGAACGAATATTAGGGTTAGCCCTGATATTTTGCTACTTTTGATTAATGATGGATATCATTCACCAAACGTATGAAAACCCCGAACTTCCGCACCCTCGACCTGAACCTGCTGCGCGTGTTCGACCAGGTCATGAGCGAGCGCAACCTCACCCGGGCTGCGCGCAACCTGTCGATGACCCAGCCCGCGGTGAGCAATGCCCTGAATCGCCTGCGCGATGCGCTCGGGGACCGGCTGGTGAGCCGCAGCGGCTACGGCGTGGAGCCGACGCCGCGTGCGCTGGCCTTGTGGCCGTCGATCGCGGAAGCGCTGAGGCAGCTGGAAAGCTCCATCGCGCCGGGCGAGTTCATCGCCTCCGAAGCCACCAATACCTTCACGCTGGCGATGGCGGACGCGACCGCAGCCGAGCTGATGCCCGGGCTGGTGAGCATCATGGAACGCGACGCACCCGGCATCACCATCCGGGTGGTGCCGCTGACAACGCGCGACCCTCGCCGCCTGGTGGACGAAGGATCCGTGGACCTCGCGGTGGGCTTCTTCCCTGCCGTGCTGGCCGACCTGACGTCCCAGGAACAGGCCGGCACGCTCGCCGCGTTCGACCACCAGCGGTTGTACGACGGCCGCTACGTCTGCGTCATGCGGCAGGACCATCCCATGGCCCGCGGTCCCTTGACCTTGACCCGGTACTGCTCGGCACGGCACCTGCTCGTCAGCTTTTCCGGCCGCCCGTTCGGCTTCATCGACGAGGCGCTGGCCTCGCTGGGCAAGCAGCGGCGGGTGGTGATGACGGTGAACCAGTTCTTCACGGCCGGCCGCGTCGTCGCCGGGTCCGACCTGCTCACGGTGCTGCCCGAGCACTTCATCTCCACCACGGGCCGGGCCCACGAGCTGGTGCAGCGCGAACTGCCGTTCGAGGTGACGCCAGTGCACGTGGACGCGCTGTGGCACCGGCGGCAGGGACAACGGGGCGACCACGCCTGGCTGCGGCTCGCACTCGCGGCGGCGGCGCAAACCGCGTTCGCGCGCAGCTAAGTACCATCGCGGCGTGAAGATCCAGCTGATGTCCGACCTCCACCTGGAGGGCAACCCGCATTTCGTCCCCCGCCCCGCCCGCGGCGCCGAGCTGCTGGTGCTCGCCGGGGACATCGGTTCCTACCAGCGCGGCTCGCAGCTGCAGGACGACGACTTCGGGCTCGGCCGCTTCTCGCCGCGGCAGGGCTGGCCCGTGCCGGTGCTCTACGTACCCGGCAACCACGAGTACGACAGCCTGGACTTCGACGAGGCGCACGCGCGCCTGCGCGAAACCTGCAAGCGCCTGGACATCACCTGGCTGGAACGCGAGGTTTGCGTGCTCGACGGCATCCGCTTCGTCGGCACCACGCTCTGGTCCGACTTCGATGCGCTGGCGCGCCAGCCGGGCGTCGAGGAGCCCACGCCCGGCGAAGCGCTGAAGCTGCGGGAAAAGGGGTTCCGCGCCGCCAACTTCTACCTGCAGAAAGCAGCGGGAATGCGCCGCGGGGAACCGCTGCTGGCAGAAGGCTGGCGCGAGCTCGCGCTGGAGTGCGAGCAGTGGCTGCGCCATGCGCTGGCGCAGCCATTCGAAGGCACCACGGTGGTCGTGACGCACTTCGCGCCGAGCCTGCGCAGCGCCGATCCGCGCTACGGCGTCACGCCCGCGACCGCCGGCTTCTGCAATTCGCTCCAGGACCTGATGGCGCAGGCCCAGTTCTGGCTGCACGGTCACCTGCATTGCCAGCAGGATTACGTCGAGAGCGGATGCCGGGTGCTGGCCAACACGCTCGGCTACGCACGCAAGGGCGAGCAGGAAGGCTTCCGCGAAACGTTCGTGCTCACCATCTAGGTGCGGCAGCAAGGCGCTTAGGGCGTTTGCTTCAGTCGATAGTTCTCCGTTCGCGCTTGCAGCGAAGGGAATTTGGGAACAACTGGCACAGGGACTTTACAAGCGCGGTGTGCCTCGGCGGACGAAGGCGCGCACACTTCGGGCAAAGCAAAGGCCCGCCCTGAAAGCACCATGATGAAACCGCTCTGGACGCAGACCCTGTTGTGGCTTGTTGCCGTCGCGGCGGCCGTGCTCCTTGCGCTCGCCTCGCCGGACACGGTCGATCTCGACGCCGGCGAAACCTTCTTCCCCGCACCCGCCGTCGCGCCGCGCTGAACGCGCGTCAGGCCGGGCCGAGCGCCTGGCTCGCGGCCCGCGTGAGCGCCGATGTCAGCTGGTCGAGCACGCCGGACTCCAAATTCCAGCAGTGCCAGTACAGCTGCACCGGCGCCGACGCCTTCGGCACCAGGTTCACCAGTTCTCCCTGCGCGAGCAGGCCGCGCACCAACAGCTCGGGCACCACGCTGGCGCCCCAGCCTGCCAGCACCGCGCGCACCTGGCCTTCCGAACTCGGCATGAACAGCTGGCGCAGCGACACGCGCTTGAGGCCGAAGGCCTGGCCGACGAATTCCGCCTGCATGTCGTCCTTGCGGTTGAACGCCACGAAGGGGACATCACGGAAGCTGTGCGGCGTCAGGCCTCGTGGCAGTCGCGCCTCGGCGAAGCCGCGCGAGGCAACGGCGACGTAGCGCATCGCGCCCAGCGGCACCACCTTGCAGCCGCGCAAGGCCTGCTTCACCGTGGTGACGCAACCGAGCACCTGCCCTTCGCGCAGCCATTCGTGCGTGAAGTCCTGGTCGTCCGTGATGATCTCCAGCGGCACGCCTTGGCGCGCGAGCGGGTCGAGTGCCGGCAGCGCCCAGGTCGCGATGCTGTCCGCGTTGACGGCGATGGAGATGCGCTCCTCCTCGCCCGCGCCTCCGGTGCTGCTGGGCGCCAGTTCCCGCAGCTCGCGCTCCACGTCCGCCCGCAACAGCCGCAACTGCCGGGTGTGCTTCAGCAGCAGGTTGCCGGCCGCCGTCGGCCGCAAGGGGCGGCTGCGGACCAGCAGCACGGTGCCTACCTGCGCCTCCAGGGCGCGCAGCCTCTGCGATACGGCGGACTGCGTGATCGACAGCCGCTGCGCCGCCTTGTCGAAGCCGCCTTCCTCCACGATGGCGGCAAGGCACTCCAGCGCGGCGGGGTCGAAGGTGTTCATAAGCCAGACTGATGAAACGCCAAACAGTTTAATTCGGCTTTCGCTTTTCGATGGGTCGCCGCAAACTTGCCTGCATGAAGACCCTCGTCCTCGGCGCCGGCATCATCGGCATCAGCACCGCGTACCACCTGCTGGAGCGCGGCCATGAAGTGACGGTCGTGGATCGCCAGCGCGATGCAGGGCTGGAGACGACATTCGCCAACGGCGCGCAGATTTCCGTCAGCTATTGCGAGCCGTGGGCCAACCGGCACGCCCCGGCCAAGCTGCTGAAGTGGATGTTCCGCAACGATGCGCCCCTGCTGTTCCGGCCGCAGCTGGATTGGCAGCAGTGGCGCTGGGGCCTGCAGTTCCTCGGCCAGTGCAACGACGCTGCCTTCGAGCGCAACGTGCAGCAGCTGGTCGCCCTGGGTTCGTACAGCCACGCCGCATTGAAGGACGTACTGGCCGCCACGGGCATCGACTACCACCGCCTCGAGAAGGGCATCGCCCACTTCTACACCGACCAGAAAGCCTTCGACGACGCCGGCGTCGCGGCGGCGGTCATGCGGAAGTACGGCGTCGACCGCAAGGTGGTCAGCCGCGAAGAGCTGTTCGCGATCGAGCCGGCCTTCCGCAACTTCGACGACATCGTGGGCGGCACCTATACGCCCAGCGACGAGAGCGGCGATGCCCGCGTGTTCACGCAGAAACTGGCGGCGCTCTGCGCGGCGCGCGGCGTGCAGTTCCTCTATGGCCAGGACGTCGAGCGGCTCGAGGCGGCGGGCGGCGATATCTCGGCCGTGCGCATCCGCGACCGCGACACCGGCATCGTGCAGCGCCTGCAGGCCGATGACGTCGTGGTGGCTTGCGGTTCGTACAGCGCGCCGCTGCTGCGCCAGGTGGGCGTGGACCTGCCGATCTACCCGGGCAAGGGCTACAGTGCCACCTTCAAGCTGAAGAAGCCGGAGCTGGCGCCCCTGGTGAGCAGCATCGACGACGAGGTGAAGGTGGCGATGAGCCGGCTGGGCGGCGAGCTGCGTGTCGCCGGCACGATCGAGGTATCAGGC
>JAJNBO010000189.1 GCA_021156245.1 Ramlibacter sp.
AGCCGCTTCGACCGCGCCCGCGAACTCGCGCTTGTAGCCCACGCGGATCATGGCGGGGATGGTGAGCGAGCCCACCGTCACCGCGTTGGCGACCGACGAGCCCGACAGCATGCCGAACATGGCGGAGCCGAAGACGCTCACCTTGGCCGGGCCGCCGGCATACCGGCCGGCCACCGTGGACGCGATGTCCAGGAACAGCTGTCCCAGGCCGATGCGGGTGGCCATCACGCCGAACAGCACGAAGTGGAAGACATAGGTGGCCACCACCCCGATCGCCACGCCGTAGATGCCCTGGCTCGTGAGGTACTGGTGGTTGATCATCTGGCTCCACGAGGAGCCGGCGTGCTTGAGGAGGCCGGGGAAGTAGGGCCCGGCAAGGGCGTATGCCGTGAAGCCGATCGCGATCAGCGGCAAGGGCCAGCCCATCGCACGTCGCGTCGCCTCCAGGAGGGTGATGAACAGGATGGAGCCGAACACGACGTCGGTGGTGCTCGGGTTGCCGACGCGGAAGGCGAGGTCGTCGAAGACCCAGGGGATGTACAGCACGCTCAGCGCGCAGCCGATGGCCAGCAGCCAGTCCGAGAGCGGCACGCCGCCGGGCGAATGCCAGCTGCTCTCGACCGTCTCGCGGTCGTAGTCGCGTTTCGTGCGGGGGAACACCAGGAAGATGAGGCCCAGCACCAGCGCCATGTGGATGCCGCGGTGCGTGGTCTCGCGCAGCAGGCCGAAGCCGGCGGTGTAGTAGTGGAACAGGGACAAGCCGATGAGCAGTGCCGTCACCACCCACGTCGCCGGATGCACCGTGGTGCGGAACCGCATCTCCGGATCGAACTTCTCCTCCAGCTCCTGCAGCTTGCGCTCGTCGAGCACCGTTTCGGTCGTCGTCGTTGTCGTCGTCATCCCTCGCTCCAAACAAAAACAGGGAGGTGCTGCCTCCCTGTCGTCCCTCGCGCCGAGGAGGCCCTACTTCAGCAGGCCCACTTCCTTGTAGAACTTCTCCGCGCCGGGGTGGAACGGGATGCCCACCGCCTGCACGGCATTCTCCTTGGTAATGAACTTGCCCTTGGCATGGCCGGCCGCCAGCGTCTTCTGCGTCGCGTCGGAGTACATGGCCTTGGTGATCTGGTACACGGTTTCCGTGTCCAGCTTGGCGCTGGTCACCAGCTGCGCGCCGACGGCGAGGGTCTGCACGGCGGGCACGTCCTTGTACGTGTTGGCGGCGATGGTGTCGACCGCGAAGTACGGGCTGGACTTGCGCAGGGCTTCGATCTGCGGGCCGGCCAGGGGCACCAGTTCGATGCCGGTGCCGCTGGAAGCGAGTTCGGCGATGGCGCCGGCCGGGGCGCCGCCGACGAAGAAGAAGGCGTCCAGCGAACCGTCCTTGAGCTTGTCACCGGCCTGGTTGGGCTTGATGTAGTCCGGCTTGATGTCGGACTCCTTCACGCCGTAGGCCGCCAGCACCATGCGGGCGTTGATCAGCGTGCCCGAGCCGGGTTCGTCCAGCGCCACGCGCTTGCCCTTGAGGTCGGCGACGGTCTTGATCCCCGAGCCCTTCTTCACCACGAGGTGGATGCTCTCCGGGTACAGGTTGGCGATCATGCGCAGGTCGGTGACCTTGGGCTTGCCTTCGAAGGCGCCGGTGCCCGTGAATGCCCACGTGGCGACGTCCGACTGCGTGAGGCCGGCTTCCATCGAGCCGCCGGCAATGGCGTTCACGTTGGCCAGCGATCCGTTGCTGGCCTGCGCGGTGGCGATGATCTTGCCCGGCTGGGACACGGCGTTGGCGATCATGCCGCCCACGGGGTAGTAGGTGCCGGCGGTGCCGCCGGTGCCGATGCGGAAGAACTGCTGCGCGTGCGCGGCGCCGGCAAAGGCCAGGACGGCGGCGGTGACCGCGGCCCACTTCTTGATGCTCATGGAAAGACTCCTCGTTGTCGGACAGGTCTGCAAGGCAAGAAGTAGACCACCTCGACGGCAGTGGAGCGCCTAGTGGAAGCACCAACACGGGGACGGAAAGCGGGAGCCCTGGGTTGCCGCCTTCGCGGGAATGACGAAGCTCATTTCTCGTCGTCCACCGAGGCGCTCCAGCGGTCGCCCCAGCCCTTGGCTTCGTCCAGATCCCGGCGCCCGCGCTTGGTCGGGCGGCCGTTCTCGATGGACAAGGCCGGCTCGCGCGCGTAGCGGCGCTGGTCGGCCGCCTTCTGGCGCTCCTGCAGGCTTTCGGGCGTTTCCTCGTAGAGCTGCTGCGCCACGGGGGCCGGGCCGCGCATGTCCGAGACGCCCTTGACCACGACGGTGCGGGTCTGTCCCTCGCGCCGCAAGGACACGGTATCGCCTACCTTCACCTCGCGTGCAGGCTTGACCTCGTGGCCGTTGATCGCCACGCGGCCCTTGTCGATCTCGTCGGTGGCGAGGCTGCGCGTCTTGTAGAACCGCGCAGCCCAGAGCCATTTGTCGATCCGCAATCTTTCCATTCAGGGACGATTCTGCGCCAGCGGCAGCCGCACGGTGGCGTCGAGCCCGGCCGTGCGGCGGTCCTTTTCACGGTTTTGCAATTCGATGCCTCCGCCGAGCGCGCGCACGATCTCATGGCAGATCGCGAGGCCCAGCCCGGAGCCGCTGCGCACGTCCCCGGCCGAGAAAGGCTGGAACAGGCGGGGCTGGAGCTCAGGCGCGACGCCTGGCCCGCTGTCGCTGACCACCAGCGCCGCCGTGCGTGCGTCCGCCACCACGCGCACCGACAGCGTCCCGCCCGCAGGGGTGTGCCGGATCGCGTTGTGCAGCAGGTTGCGCGACAGCTCGCGCAGCATCCACTCGTGCGCCTGCACGGGCGCCGCCTGCGTCTCGATGTCGAAATCGATGTCCTTGTCGGCCACCAGGGGCGCCAGCTCCAGCGCCATGGCACGCACCGCATCCGACAGGTCGGTCACGGCGCCTTCGCCCTGTTGGCGCAACTGCTCCACCTTGGCCAGCGACAGCATCTGGTTGGCCAGCGTGGTCGCGCGCTCGACGGTGTCGTTGATCTCGCCCAACGCCTGGCGGGGCTCGACGTCCCCGCGCAGCGCCGACTGCACTTGCGTCTTCAGCACCGCCAGCGGCGTGCGCAGCTGGTGCGAGGTGTCGCGCACGAAGCGCTTCTGGTTCTCCAGCAGGTGCGCCAGCCGCGACATCACCTCGTTGGTGGCGTCCACCAGGGGCAGCAACTCGCGCGGCGCGCCGGCCGCCGGCAGCGGCGTCAGGTCGCCCTCGCTGCGGGACTGCAGCTCCTGGCTCAGGCGGCGCACGGGCCGGGTCGCGCGCTGCACGACCGCGACCACCACCAGCGCGATCAGGCCGACCAGCGCCGCCTGCTGCCAGAGAAAGTCGAGCAGCACCTGGCGGGTCAGGCGGCGGCGCAATTCCAGCGTCTCCGCCACCTGGATCACGGCCATGCCGCGCCCGCGCGGGCTGGCCACCGGCTGCAGCAGGACGGCAACGCGCACGTCGCTGTCCCGATAGCTCGTGTCGTAGAAGTCCACGAGCGCCGCATAGGGCGGCTGCGCCGGGATCCGTCCCTTCCACGGCGGGAAATCGGTGAAGCCGGAGATCGGTTGTCCGTGGAGGTCGGACACGCGGTAGAACATGCGGGTCTGCACGTCGGCTTCGAAGGCCTCGAGCGCGGAGTAGGGCACCGTCGCGCGCAGCGCCGCCGACGCGTCGTAGCCGGTCACGTCCAGCTGTTCGCCGATCGACTTGGCCGAGGCCAGCAGCGTGCGGTCGTACGCCGTGTTCACCGCGTCCAGTGTCTTGCGGTACAGCGAGACCGCGTTGATGGCGATGATGACGCCGACCGGCAGCAGGATGCCTGCCAGGAGGAACGTCCTCAGCGAGACGCGCTCGAGCAGCTTCATTCGCCCGCTTTGAGCAGGTAGCCCAGTCCGCGCAGCGTCACCAGCTTCACGCCGGTGTGCGCGAGCTTCTTGCGCAGCCGATAGACGACCACCTCGATGGCCTCGTACTGCACGTCGGCCTGGCCGGGAAAGACCAGCTCGAACAGCCGCTCCTTGGGCACCGCATGACCGGGCCGCGCCAGCAGCGCCTGCAGCAGCGCGGTCTCGCGCGGCGCCAGTTCCAGGATCTCGTCGCGCCAGTGGATGGCGCCGCTTTCACGGTCGCAGCGCAGGCCGCCGAGCGAAGGCTCGGGGGCGGCGGCGGCGCCTGCACCGTGGCGGCGGTGCAGGGCACGCAGGCGGGCTTCCAGCTCGTCCAGGTCGAAGGGCTTGGACAGGTAGTCGTCGGCGCCGCTGTTCAGCCCCATGATGCGGTCGCCCACCGTGCCGCGCGCGGTCAGGATCAGCACGGGCGTCTTGAGGCCGCTGCGGCGCGCGCCCTCCAGCACCAGCAGCCCATCCATGCCGGGCAAAGTGAGGTCGAGCATGACCACATCCGGCGGCTCGGCCTTCCAGCGCGCGAGGGCCGAGGGACCGTCGCCGCACACCTCCACCGCCATGCCCCGGTTCTGCAGGGTGCGCCTGAGCGCCGTCTGCATCGACGGGTCGTCCTCGATCAGCAGCAACTTCATCGGCCCGACCATACATCGGCCGCGACACCCGTAGTTTCCCTAGGTCCCGCGACAGCCGAATGACAGCGGCCGGCCGCACCATCGGGAGGTTCCGCCACATCAGGAGACCAGACCATGCGTCGCGATACCTTCCTCAAGTCCCTGGCCGCACTGGCCGCCGTCGGGGCGCTGCCCCTCTCGGCCCAGGCCGCCGCCACCCTGAAGATGATGATCCCCGCCAACCCGGGCGGCGGATGGGACACCACCGGCCGCGCGCTGGGCAAGGCGCTGCAGGATGCCAAGGTGGCCGACAGCGTCACCTACGACAACAAGGGCGGCGCAGCCGGCGCGTTGGGCCTCGCGCAGTTCGTCAACGGCAGCAAGGGCGACCCGAACGCGCTGATGGTCATGGGCGCCGTCATGCTGGGTGGCATCATCACCGGCAAGCCGCCGGTCAACCTGTCGCAGGCGACGCCCATCGCCCGCCTGATCAGCGAGTACAACGTGTACGTGCTGCCGGCCAACTCGCCGCACAAGACGATGGCCGACGTGGTCGCGCAGTTGAAGAAGGACCCGGGCAGCGTCAAGTGGGGCGGCGGTTCGCGCGGCTCCACCGAGCACATCGCCGCCTGCATGCTGGCGCGCGAAGTCGGCGTGGATCCGGCGAAGATCAACTACGTGGCGTTCCGCGGAGGCGGGGAAGCCACCGCGGCCATCCTGGGCGGCAACGTCACGGTGGGCGGCTCCGGCTACAGTGAATTCGCCGAGTACATCAAGGCGGGCAAGATGAAGGCGATCGCCGTCACCTCGCCGCAGCGCCTGAAGGGCATCGCGGTGCCGACGCTCAAGGAGCAGGGCATCAATGTCGAGCTGGGCAACTGGCGCGGCGTGTACGGCGCGCCCGGCATCAGCGAGGCGCAGCGCAAGGCGCTGACGGACATGGTGCTGGCCGCGCTCAAGACGAAGGCGTGGCAGGAAGCCATGGAGAAGAACGACTGGACGCCCGCGGTGCTGTCCGGTCCGGCGTTCGACAAGTTCGTGGACGACGAGTTCGCGATGCTTCGTGCGACGATGGTGAAGGCCGGGATGGTCTGACGCTGCAGGTTCTGCGCAGCGACCGCCCGGCTTGCCGGGCGTTTTCATTTTTCATGCAGGAGCCGCAGGAGGCCGCGACATGACCGGACAAGCATCTTCGCAGCGCATGGCGCAAACCCTGGTGGGCGCGGCCGTCGTGCTGACGGCCCTC
>JAJNBO010000190.1 GCA_021156245.1 Ramlibacter sp.
CGAAGATGATGTCGTCCGTCGCCTCGGCGATGGCTTTGGCGACGAGGCCGGGATCCGCGGACAGATTGGTTCCGCTCAGCACGATGGCGCGACAGGATGCAACACGGAGGCTCCCTGAACGGTGGAGTGGGCACCATTCTAGGGACGCCGGGTTCAGCGCGTGCGATCCAGTTGCTCGCACCGGGCGACGTCCGGCATCCACTGCTCGCGGCGCACCAGCTCCGGCCCGCCGGCGTTACCGTCGAGCAGGTCCAGTTCGCGCATCACTTCGTAGTTGGCGTTGACCTCGACGATGCACTCGGCCGTGGTGCTGGCGCCGAATGGGCCGCGTCCGGCCGGGCGCGCCGCGGCAGGTTGCTGGAAGTACCAGGTGCGGCAGCCCTGGATGAAATCGGGCGTGCCGCGGCAGCTGGAGGCGAGCTGGGGCCGGTTCTGCTGCGCCCAATCGGCGCCTGCACGCGCCTGCTCCTGGCGTTGCGCCCGGATCGTCGCCGTGCAGCCCCGGATGAAAGCGTCGTTGCCTTTGCAGTCGTGATGGAAGCGCGGGCTGTGCGCCTTCGCCCAGGATTCCCCCTCCAGGTAGGCGTTCGACTCGACAGCGTTCGGCACCCGCAGCTCGCGCCAGCCACCGTCGGCCGGCTCCGTCATGCCGTCGACGGCGGTCCCCAGGGCGATGCCGGCGAGCACGGCCGGCCACAGCATGATCAATGCATAACAGCCGGCCAGCAGCCGCGCGCCGGCGTCGCGGAAGCTGCGGATGGTGTACAGAAGGAACTTCAGCACGGCCAGCGCGGTGCCGGGCACGATCGCCAGTCCGAGTCCCTCGGTGATGCTCGCCAGGAAGGCGCTCGAGTTGCCGCTCATGCCCAGGCCGAAGCGCGCGGTCTGCGCCAGCAGGGACAGCCCGATGATCCCGAGGAATGCGTAGTTGAACAGGCGCTGCATCGTCTTCAACCGGCGAGCAGCCGCCGCCACCGCTCCAGGCGCTCGTGCAGCGGGTGTTGGGCCGGCAGCGTGGCATACCAGCCCGTCAGCATCGCGAAGTCCTCGCGCAGCAGCTTGAGCAGGTCGGGGTCGAGCTCCGTCTCGCGGCGCCAACACTGTGCGTCGGCTCCGACACTGTCCGGCTCCGGTTCGCACACCGCGAGCACCCAGGCCGCGCGCAAGGTGGGATGCTCCGGATACGCCGCGCGCATCAGCGGCCCGCCGACATGCTGCGGCAGCCAGCGTTGCGCGCCGCTTTCCCTCAGGGCGTCGGCCCGCCGCTCCACCATCAGCAGCGGGGGCAACATGCCCAGGTCCATGTCGGCCCGTTCGGGGCGGGCCAGCGCGTCGAGCATGCGCTTGATGAAGACCGCGGCGAAGCGCGGGTCGGAACGCGGCAGGTTCTCGCTGATCGCGCGCGTGGCCCAGGTCTCGTGGCGGCCCGGAACCGACAGCCATGCGCCCAGCCGATAGGCGCCGGTGCCGGCGCGCGGCACCAGGTATTCCGGTGCCCCGCCGTTCACGAGCCGCGGTTGTCCCGCCAGGTTCACCTCGCGCGACTGGCCGTCGACGGTCGCCACCATCCTGACCGGGCGCCCGCCCTCCATCGCCAGCATCACGGCGAGCTTCAGTTCGTGGCCGGCCAGGTCGTGGCCGGCGAAGTCCATCCACAGTTGCCCGTCGCCGATGCGCACCACGGGCCTGTCCGAGACGGCCGCCAGCTCGGGCGGCCGCACCTGCCGCAAGCGCACCCGCTCCAGGGAGCGGACCACGCCGTCGATGTGCCCCGCCCTCGTGCCGCCGTCCACCGGAGCGAAGCCGGACGCACGCCGCAGCCTCGCGTGCTGCGCGCAGACGATCGGCGACTGCGACATCGAGCAAGCCTCCTCCCAGCCGCCTCTCAGCGCATCGGCCGCATAGCGCGCCAGCAGGTCCGGCGTGGCGATCTCGAAACCGCGCACCGCCAGCCGCGCCGGCTCCAACCACCCGAGCTTGCGCATCAGCGTCGCGACCGGGCGAAGCGCCGCGGCGTCCACCAGGCTCTCGGCACGCGCGGCCAGCAGCCGCGCCCCCGCGCCGTGCTCGATGCTGGCCGTCACCACCAGGCGGCGCGGCACCGGCCAGCCCCGCGCCTGGGAGCAAGCCAGTTCCGGCTGCGGCTGTTGCGCCATCAGGGGCGTGCAGGTGAAACCGGCGAGCTGCATGCGGGCGGCGAACACTTCCTGCGTCATGCCGTGGCTCGCCCAGCGGTCCACCCCGCCGTATGCGGTCGTACGGCCTTGCAGATAGTGCTCGATGGCCGGATCCATCGTCGCCGAGGGCGCCGCGCTGCGTCCGCGGTAGGCAAGCGTGAGCACCACCGCGCCGATCGCCGCTGCGGCCAGCATCCCCACCACGAGTCGCCTCTCGCTCACTTCGAGGCCCCGTCGCCGCTTTCCAGCAGCACCTGCCAGGTGTTGGCCGCCATCGGCTTCCAGGTGAGCACCACCGGCCCGGCGCCGGTGAAGCGGCGGTACTTCGCCACCGCCGGATAAGGCGTTCCCTCGCGGTCGCTCTCCTGCAACTCGAAACGCTGGAAGCCGTGGCGCTGGAACAGCTTGTCGAAGTGCGTGAACACGGCCAGCTGCACCTGCCCGAAGTCCTCGGACCGCATGCCGTTGCGCGGTGGCGCCAGCGTCGTATCGCCGATGAACTCCACCGCGCGCTGCCCCGGCTTGATGTTCCCCGACGTGAAGAAGCCTTCGGGGCCCGCGCAGGAATGCACGTGCATGTACGGGCGGTACGGCAGCCGCCACTGGATGCCCTCGAACTGCGACAGGCAGCGCTCCAGGGAGATGAGGGTTTGCGTGCGGCCCGCCAGCGGCGCGAGCAGAAGGATCGCGAGCAGGATGCCGCGCGGGCGCATCAGCGGCTGAAGCCCGTCATGGCGAGCGGGGCCGGCTCGTACCCCCCCTGCAGCCCAGCAGCGACCCGCCGGGGCAGTTCGGTTCCGTCTCCCGGCCCTTCAACGCAACGTCGCGGTGCAGGGAGACGGCCGCAACCCAGTCGCGCGCCGCCTGCGGCAAGGCGGTTTCCGCCCAGGCCGCGTGCTCCACCAGCCACTGCTTCCAGCGGGCCGCATCGGGCCCGTGCACGGCCAGCCGGTTGGCGTGCCACGCGGCATGCACCGACAAGGTGGCGGTGTAGATGAGCCTGTGCTGGCCGAGCATCTCCTTGTCTTCTGCGATGCGGCGCGCCTCGGCCTGCATGGCGGGGATCAACGCTTCCATCCGCGGGTTGGGCAGGCCGGGCGCGACCTTGCGCGACCAGGCTGCAGGGCCCAGCAGGACGGCCAGCCTCTCTTGCGTGGAAAGCTCCAGCACGCCCGGCGACTGCAACCAGTCGCTCGTGAACTCCCAGGACAGGTCCTGCGCCCGTTCCGCCATCTCGCCGTCGCTGCGGATCCAGCCTGCCGCCATGTCGCGCCGGAGGGCGACACGCTCCTTGGCCGGAAGCCTGGCGACGTCGTCGCGCAGGGCATCGAAATGCGCCACGATCTCCGCGGCCTCGTCGCCACGGTACTGTTGCCGCACCCGCCATTGCAGGAACGCCATGGAGCGCGCGCCGGTATCGCGCGCGATCAGGTCCCTGGCCAGGCCCCAGACCGGCTTGGACAACGAGTTCTCGGACTCGATCTCCGCCAGCCGCCGCGCGGCGGCGACCAGCAGGGCCGGCGGCTTGCCGTCCACCGGTTCCTTGTCCAGCGCGCGGAGCACGCGGTGCAGCGCGCGCGAGCAGGGGCCGCGGTTGTCCACCGTCCCGATGCCCCAGCCCGGCTGCGACCAGGCCTCGCGGGCTTCGGTGGACCGGCCTTGCCTGCGCAGCGCCGCGGTGCGCGCCGCGTACTGCTCGCACCATCCCAGCTCGCGCTTCAGGGCCATCTGCCAGTCGGGCGGCGGTGCGTCCTTGCGGGCAGCCGCCGCGGCGTCCTCGAGCGTGCGCCATGCGGCCTCGACCATCCTGTGTCGCACGCGGTGGAGCGGCGGCATGTTGTGCTCGTCATCCCCCATCCATGCGCGCCCCGGCAGCCGCAGGCGCACGAGGCGGCCTGCATGGTGGAAGCTGGCCATGCACTCACCCTCGGTGCTGCGGGCATTGGCGTCGGCCGCCGTCGTGCAGGACCACAGCACCGGATGCTCCTGGAACCCGGCGAGCGCAGGCGCGCGCTTTTCGAGGAAGCCGTTCGGGCTGCCGCACTCCGGCTGCAGCAGCAGCGGATGCACCGCCCACTCCCGCCGGTCAGCGTCCGGGGCCTTGATCTGCCGGTGCATCTTCAGCTGGCGTTGCGCGTCGCACTGCCAGCCAGCCCACTGCGTCACAGCCCCGGCGCGGCGCGTGTGGAAGGCGGTCCACTGCCACAGTTCTCCCGGGACCAGTCGCTGCGTAGCGCTGCCGGTGACGCTTTCGAGCGGCGTGGAAAAGGTGGGGCAGCTCTCGTGCGGTGCGCCCGCATCGGAGATGCACAGCGGCGACTCCGGCATGTGCAGCGACGGCCAGGTGAGCTGCAGGTGCGGGAAACCGGTGCGCTCCAGCCGCTCCACGGAGATCGGCGGGTCCCTGGGCGGGTCACGGTAGCCGTGCTTCGCGAAGTACGCGTCGTGGGCGAAGGTCCGGGTGTCGGCCCAGTCCAGCCGCATCGGTACACCTGGCCCCTTGCCCGGATCGAAGCGCACGCTGAACGCTTCCTCGACGAGCGCGGCGCCGGTGACGCGCGGGCCGGCATCCTGGGAGGGCTGGTGGGTGCAACGCCAGATCAGCGTCGCCGGGACGCCGAGGACGACGCCCCAGACGACGAGGCGCGCGACCAGCCAGCGGCTCATGTGCCGCAGGTCTTGGTCAGGAGTTCGTCGATCGGCTTGGCGATGATTTTCCGGCCGCGCAGCGGAGCCTCCATCGCGCAATTCGTCGTGCCGGTTTCGCAGGCGACGACCACCAGCCGCGTCGCGCGTCCACTGGCGTCCACGCATTGCGCAGGGATCACTTCATAGTTGGCCCCGCTGTTCACGCGCTCCGAACTCTGCGCCCAGTTCTTGCCACCGATGAATCCGTTGTACCGCAGGCAGGAAGGTGAGGCCGGCCCGAAGGTCACGCCAGGCAGCGTCGTGTCCGCGCCGGCAAACGCAGTGCAGTACACGCGGCAGGACGGATCGCCCTTGTTCTCGGCGCAAGTGCGCATCTGCTGGCAGACGCCCCACTTGCGGGAGTAGTCACCCGTCGGGCGCGTGGCCGAGCCGCAGACCAGGCTCACGTCCACCACGCCGGGCGGCGGAGCGGCCTTCACCGTTTCCTGCTTCTGCTCGTCGGGGCAAGGCTTGTCGGAAAAGGTGAGCTTGCCGCCGGCGCCCTGGCACTTGAAGACCGCGCCGGCGCCGTGCACCGCGGGCGTTGCCCACAAAGCGAAAACGACCGCTCCTGCGACGGCGATGAATCGCGTGAACCCCATCGACTCTTCTCCTCCTCCGCGTGCGCGGATGGCCCTCTTGCTCTTCGGGCCATCATAAGTGTGCGGATTTGGAAAGGCGATCCACCGAATGGCCGAAACGTGGACGACCCGCCCCCGGTGTGGCGATTTGCCCTCACTCAGCGCGATGTCGCATCCTTCAGCACCGTCGGATTGCGCGCGTGGGGGCAGATACACTTCCAGTGCATCGACATCGGCACGCCTTGAAACTCTTCTACGGCTGGCGCATCGCAGCAGCGGGCGCCGGGATCCAGCTCCTTCA
>JAJNBO010000191.1 GCA_021156245.1 Ramlibacter sp.
GAGGTACTGCGCCGACGCGCCGGTGGCGATGATCAGCGCGTCCGCGGTGTAGGTGCCGCTATCCCCCGTCAGGGTGAATGGACGCTTGGAGAAGTCGACCTCGTTGATGTGGTCGAACACGATCTCGGTCTTGAAGCGCTCGGCGTGCTCCAGGAAGCGCTGCATCAGCTCGGGGCCCTGCACGCCGTGGACGTCGGCGGGCCAGTTGTCGACCTCGGTCGTCGTCATCAACTGGCCGCCTTGCGCGATGCCCGTGATCAGCAGCGGCTTCAGGTTGGCGCGAGCCGCATACACGGCTGCGGTGTAGCCGGCGGGGCCGGAGCCCAGGATCAATACTTTGGCGTGCTTGTCGGTCATGGTGGAAAACCTGTGTGATAAACACGACAGGTCGGTGTACATTTCTGGGCGGTTCGAGAAGTATCAAGCACTTAGGCATGGCCACTGCTTGCGTCGTCTCAATCACGGCGATTGTAAGAACCCATCAACGTCTGCCGCGCAGGAGGGATTTGAATGTCGATGCTGTCCAACCTGGAGTTGATCCGCCGGGTGCCCTTGTTCGCCCTGCTGACCTCCACCCAGGCTGAATCAGTGGCAGATGCGGTGATCAAGCGGCGCTTCAAGCGCGGTGAAACCATCGTGGAGCAGGGCGAGAAGACCAACACGCTGTTCATCATCCTCACCGGCCGCGTGCGCGTCGTCACCTCCGACAAGCGCGGCCGCGAGGTGATCCTGGCCACGTTGAATCCCGGGGACTACATCGGCGAGATGAGCCTGATCGACAACGAGCCGCACTCGGCGACCTGCCGCGCCGAGGTGCAGACCGACATGCTCACGCTGGGCCGCGCCGAGTTTGCGCGCTGCCTGCCCGAGAACAGCTCGATGTCGTACGCCATCATGAAGGGGCTGGTGCAGCGCCTGCGCCAGGCCGACCGCAAGATCGAGTCGCTGGCGCTGATGGACGTGTACGGCCGCGTGGCCCGCGCCCTGCTGGAATTCGCCCAGCCCGATCGCGAAGGCCTCATGACCATCCGCGAGCGCATTTCCCGCCAGGACATCGCCAAGATGGTGGGCGCCTCCCGCGAAATGGTCAGCCGCGTGATGAAGGACCTGGAGGACCGGGGCTTCATCGAGACGCGGGAAGATGGGTCGATGCTGGTGAAGGATCGGTTGACGACGTTGGGTTAGCGTCATCCCCGCGAAGGCGGGGATCCAGGGCTGCCCAATTCGGGTGCATGGACGCCCTGGATTCCCGCCTCCGCGGGAATGACGAACTAACAACACCCCCTTCGACCCATCGAGGCCCCTGAGCTAAGCTCTCGGGTGGCTCCATGACGTACTCCCTCAACACCCTGAACGGCGCCTCCGCGGCGGCGTCCGGTCCCCGCGCGGGCTTGGCCCGCTTCGCCCACGAAACCGCCCTGGTGCTGGGCGCGGTGGCGCTGGTCTTCTGGCTGCTCGCCATGGTCAGCCACTCCTCCTTGGACGCCGCCTTCTCCACCTCCGGCGACGGCGGCCCCGTCTACAACTGGGGCGGACGCCTCGGCGCCTGGCTTTCCGACGCCTGCTACTTCCTCCTTGGCTACTCCGCCTGGTGGTGCGTGGCCGCCGGCGTGCGCGCCTGGCTGGCCTCGCTGGCCCGCTGGATGCGCGCGGACGAACCGCCGCCGCAGGTGCCGGCCCACCCCTGGCTGCATGGCCGCATCGCGTTCTGGATCGCACTGGCGGTGCTCCTCATCGCGAGCACTGCCCTCGAATGGTCCCGCCTGTACCGGCTCGAGCCGCGGCTGCCGGACCACGCGGGCGGCGCGCTCGGCTACCTGGTCGGGCCGCTGGGCACCAACCTGCTCGGCTTCATCGGCTCCGGCCTGCTGTTCATTGCACTGCTGGTGCTGGCCGCCGCGATCGTCTTCCGCTTCTCCTGGAGCCACGTCGCCGAGCGCATCGGCGCCGCGATCGACGGCTTCATCGAGTCCCGCCGCAACAAGCGCGAAGTGGCCGAAGACCTGGCGCTGGGCCAGCTCGCCGCGCGCGAACGCGAGGAGACGGTGCAGGTCGAGCGCATCGAGATCGAGGAGCACCACCCGGTGCCGGTGCTGATCGAGCCGCTGGTGGTGGACGTGCCCAAGAGCGAACGCGTCGCCAAGGAGCGGCAGAAGCCGCTGTTCACCGAGCTGCCCGACAGCAAGTTGCCGCAGGTGGACCTGCTCGACGCCGCCGCGGGCCGGCAGGAAACCGTCTCTTCCGACACGCTGGAGATGACCTCCCGCCTGATCGAGAAGAAGCTCAAGGACTTCGGCGTGGAAGTGCGCGTGGTGCTGGCCTCGCCCGGCCCCGTGATCACGCGCTACGAGATCGAGCCCGCCACCGGCGTGAAGGGCTCGCAGATCGTCAACCTGGCCAAGGACCTGGCGCGCTCGCTGTCGCTGGTGTCGATCCGCGTCATCGAGACGATCCCCGGCAAGAACTTCATGGCGCTGGAGCTGCCCAACGCCAAGCGGCAGTCGATCAAGCTGTCGGAGATCCTGGGCTCCGCCGCGTACAACGAAGCCAAGTCCCAGCTCACGCTGGGCCTGGGCAAGGACATCGTCGGCAACCCCGTGGTGGCCGACCTCGCGAAGATGCCGCACGTGCTGGTGGCCGGCACCACCGGATCGGGCAAGTCGGTCGGCATCAACTCGATGATCCTGAGCCTGCTGTACAAGGCCGAGGCGCGCGACGTGCGCCTGCTGATGATCGACCCCAAGATGCTGGAGATGTCGGTCTACGAAGGCATTCCGCACCTGCTGTGCCCCGTAGTCACCGACATGCGCCAGGCCGCGAACGGCCTGACGTGGTGCGTGGCCGAGATGGAGCGGCGCTACAAGCTGATGTCCAAGCTGGGCGTGCGCAACCTGGCCGGGTACAACCACAAGATCGACGAGGCCAAGGCCAAGGAACAGTTCATCTACAACCCGTTCAGCCTGACCCCGGAAAGCCCGGAGCCACTGGAGCGCCTGCCCTACATCGTGGTGGTGATCGACGAGCTCGCCGACCTGATGATGGTGGTGGGCAAGAAGATCGAAGAGTTGATCGCCCGCCTGGCGCAGAAGGCTCGCGCGGCCGGCATCCACTTGATCCTGGCCACGCAGCGTCCCAGCGTGGACGTGATCACGGGCCTGATCAAGGCCAACATCCCGACGCGCATCTCCTTCCAGGTGTCCAGCAAGATCGACAGCCGGACCATCCTGGACCAGATGGGCGCCGAGGCGCTGCTGGGCATGGGCGACATGCTGTACATGGCCAGCGGCACCGGGCTGCCGGTGCGCGTGCACGGCGCCTTCGTGAGCGACGACGAGGTGCACCGCGTGGTGGCGTACCTGAAGGAGCAGGGCGGCGAGCCGAACTACATCGAGGGCGTGCTGGAGGGTGGCACCGTCGATGGCGAAGATGGCCTGGGCCTGCCCGGTGAAGGCGGCAGTGGCGGCGGCGAGGGCGACCCGCTGTACGACCGCGCGGTGGAGGTGGTGCTGAAGAACCAGAAGGCCAGCATCTCGCTGGTGCAGCGCCACCTGGCCATCGGCTACAACAAGGCCGCCAACCTGCTGGAAGCCATGGAGAAGGCCGGGCTGGTGAGCGCCATGAACGGCCGCGGGCAGCGCGAGATCCTCGTACCCGGCCGGGCCGAGTAAAACGTACGCTTCGTAACGAACTCCAGCGCCGTTGGCTCACCCAACCGACAATGTCGTGTTGGAGAACTTATTCATGAAGAAACTGTTAACGGGCTTCGCGTTGTCCGCACTGGCCATGGTGGCGCACGCGGGCGCGATGGAAAGCCTCGAGAACTTCATCCGCAGCGCGAAGACCGGCCGCGCCGACTTCACGCAGGTGATCACCGCGCCTCCGCGTGACGGCCAGACCGCACGCACCAAGACGTCCAGCGGCACCTTTGAATTCCAGCGGCCCAACCGCTTCCGCTTCGAGTACCGCAAGCCTTTCGAGCAGAGCATCGTGGCGGACGGAGAGACGCTGTGGCTGCACGACAAGGACCTGAACCAGGTGAGTCAGCGCAAGCAGGCCAAGGTGCTGGGCTCCACACCCGCCGCGTTGATCGCCGCCTCGCCGGACCTGGAGACGCTCAAGCGCGAATTCGACTTCCAGGCGCTGCCGGACCGCGACGGCCTGCAGTGGGTGCAGGCCACGCCGAAGCAGAAGGAAGGCCAGCTGACGAACATGAAGGTCGGCTTCCGCGGCGACCAGCTCGCCGCGCTCGACATTCAAGACAGCTTCGGCCAGCGCTCGGTGCTGACGTTCACGAACATGCAGGTGAATGGCGCGGTGAACACCGCCGCGTTCACGTTCACCCCGCCGAAGGGGGCGGACGTGGTTCAAGCTCCGTAACGGTCGTCCCGGCGCCTCTCCCCGTCATCCCCGCGAAGGCGGGTATCCAGGGCTCCCGAATTCGGATGCAAGGACGCCCTGGATTCCCGCCTCCGCGGGAATGACGCGAATCAAATCTCCCGCGCAATCTCATCGAGCTGTTTCCGCTCGATGAACTCCTCCATCCGCGACAGCAGTCGCCACCACTCCGACCCGTCGGCGCGATAGACACGAATCGCCCCGGCGCGGACCAATATCCGGCGGAGCTCGTCGTCGCTGAACCCACCCAGGTGGTTGCGCAGCGTCTCGAAGGAGCGATCGGTGAAGCTCTTGTGCTGGAGGAAGTGGCGCGCGGTGGTCTCGGCCATGAACTCCACCTTGTGCGTCTCCTGCTGGATGCGCAGTTGATTCGCCAGTTGCTGGCGATTCAGCAGGTAGCTGATCCCGCCGCCGATGACGACGCCGATCAGGGCGGAGAGCGCAGACCAGAGGGCGGGGTCCATGGTGGCGCAATATAGCGTCATCCCCGCGCGCCGTCATTCCCGCCTCCGCGGGAATGACGGACGCCAGGCTTACTGCGCGTTGCGCGGCTGGCCCGCCACGGTGCTGTACTCGTACGAGCCCGAGCGTTGCTGCGCCAGGTAGGTCGAGCCGCTGTCTTCGCTGCCCAGGGCGCGGACCACGTCGCGCGAGGCGATGTATTCGGCCGTCACTGCTTCACGCGTCACGGCGCTGCGGAAGCTGCGCAGCGGGTTGTACTGCGTGGACCAGGGGTTCACGCCGGCTCGCTTGTACTGGGCCAGTTCGGCCTGCACTTCGGCGCGGCTCTTGGTGGAGACGAAGGGCTCGGTGACGATGGTCGGCGTTTCGGCGAAAGCGGAAGCGGCGAAGGCGGATGCCAGCACGGCAGCGGCCACGGTGAAAGTCTTGCGGGTCATGATGAATTCCTTTGAGCTGAGAGAACGAGGGTTGCTTGGCCCGGCGTCGCTTGCATCAGCGTCGTCGGTGCATCCAATGTAGGAAACCGGCCTTAGCCGACCCTTAGCGTTCTCTTAGCCTGGAATGAGCGCTACTTGCCGCCGTCTTCCCGCTTCGCCTCGTCATCCAGCGACCGCAGGAAGGCGAGCTTCTCCGCGATCTTCTGCTCGAGTCCCCGGTCCGTGGGCTCGTACCACTTCTGTGCCGGCATGCCCTCGGGAAAGTAGTCCTCGCCCGCCGCATACGCATGCGGCTCGTCGTGCGCGTAGCGGTACGCCTTGCCGTACCCCATCTGCTTCATCAGCTTGGTCGGCGCATTGCGCAGGTGGACGGGCACCTCGCGCGAGCCGTCCTTCTTGATGAAGGCCTGCACCGCATTCCACGCGTTGTAGACCGCGTTGCTCTT
>JAJNBO010000192.1 GCA_021156245.1 Ramlibacter sp.
TGCAGGCGTTCCCGTGGCGCCACCCGAGCGAGCGGCGGCGGGCTCGCGGGTGGGCGTCGTCGCCATCGGGCGCAACGAAGGCGCGCGACTGCAGGGCTGCCTTGCTTCATTGGCAGCGGTGGGCGCTCCCGTCGTCTACGTGGATTCCGGCTCGCGTGACGACAGCGTGGCGATTGCGCGGCAGGCCGGCGTTCACGTGCATGCACTCGACCCCGCCAAGCCGTTCTCCGCCGCGCGGGCCCGCAACGAGGGGTTTGCGCAAGTCCGCCTGATCTCGCCCGACGTCGAGTTCGTGCAATTCATCGATGGGGACTGCACGCTGGCAAGCGGCTGGCTGCGCGCCGCCGTCGAGGCGATGGATTCACGGCCCGACGTGGCCGTGGTCATTGGGCACCTGGCCGAACGTCATCCCGAAGCCTCGATCTACAACCGCCTGTGCGCGCTGGAGTGGAGTTCCAGCCCGGGCGACCTCCAGAATTTCGGCGCGCTCGGCGGCATCATGCTGGTGCGCGCGAGCGTGTTCGCGTCGCTGCACGGGTTCAAGAGTGAGGTGATCGCGGGGGAGGATTCCGAGTTCGGGGTCCGCTGCGGACTTGCGGGCCACGCGGTCACCAAGATCGACGCGCCGATGGCAGTCCACGATGCCGACATGCACACGTTCACCCAGTGGTGGACCCGCACCGTGCGCAGCGGACATGCGATCGGCCAGCGCGCCCAGCTGCATGGGGCGAGCAAGCTGCGGGACTGCCGGCGGGACCGTGCCAGTGTCCTGGCGTGGGGCGTCGCCCTGCCGGCAGTCGCCGTGCTGCTGGCGCCTTTCACCTCCGGCGCTTCGCTGCTTGCAGCCGCGGCGCTCTACGCGTTGCTCGCCACGCGCGTTTTCCGCGCGCGCCGGCGACGCGGCGACTCGGCCGCCGATGCATGGCTGTACGCGCGCCACATTGCGATGGGCAAGCTGGCGCAGGGCGTCGGCCTGGTCCGCTACCAGCTCCGCGCCCTCCGCGGCCACTTCCGCATCATCGAGTACAAGTGACTGAACTCCCTTCCGCAACGCCGCGCAAGGTCGGCTTCCTCGGTGCCGGCTACATCCTCCACGCGCACGCCAAGGCGGTGGCAGCGATCCCCGGCCTTGCGCTCCACGCCGTGTGCGATCTGTCCCTGTCCCGTGCCCGGGACGCCGCGTCCCGCTTCGGCATCGCGAAGGCCTGTTCGAGCGTGGAGGAGCTGATCGCGCTGGGCTGCGACGCGGTCCACGTGCTGCTGCCACCGAATGCCCATGCAGGCGCCGCATTGCGCCTGATCGAAGCGGGTGTGGACGTTCTGACCGAGAAGCCCATGGCGTTGTCTTCCTGGGAGTGCGAGGCGATGCTGTCGGCACAGCAGGCTCGCGGCGTGCGCCTGGGCGTGGCGCACAACTACCTCTTCATGCAAGCGCACGAGCGGCTCCGGGCGGCCGTGCGTCAAGGCGTCCTCGGACCCATCGAGAACGTCACCGTCGACTGGCATGGAGACCTGCCGCAGGCGCGCCATGGTCCGTTCGACCAATGGATGCTGCGCAGCCCGGGCAACCTCATGCTGGAACTGGGAGCGCACGTAGCGTCGTTCGCGCTCGATCTGCTGGGCGCGGTAGACGATGTCCAGGCAACGCCGGGCCGCCCGCTCGACCTGCCGAACGGAGGCATGACTTACCGGCGATGGTCGGTGAGTGGCACCGCGGGCCGCGCCTGGTTTTCGCTGAACCTGTTTGCCACACCGGGTGAACCCCTGCGTCGCGTCACCGTCCGTGGATTGGCGGGCATCGCCACGCTGGACTTCCTGCGCGACACGCTCACGTTCGAGAAGGTCCGCGCGAGCAATCCCGCGTTCGAAGGACTCGGGCACGCGCTGCGCGCTTCGGGGCAACTGCTGTCCCAAGGACTCGCGGGGACGGGCGGGGCGCTGGCTGGCGTTCTTCGCAAGTTGCCGGCGGCCGACCCGTACAAGGCCAGCATCTGGAATTGCGTGCGCGCTTTCTACACCGCTGGCGAGATCGACGACCGGATCAGTCCGGCCTTTGGTGCGCAGGTCATCGCGCTGTGTGAGATGGCCATCCAGGCGGGCCTGGGCACGCGCTCCGAAACGGCCGTGCAGCCGACGCCGGGCGGCGCGCCCGCGCCCGCCACGCACGGGTCGAACGGGGACCGTCGTGCGCTGGTGGTCGGCGGCACCGGATTCATCGGCAAGCGTCTCGTCCACGAACTTCTCGAGGCCGGCTATCGGGTGCGCGTCCTCAGCCGCAACGCGGCTTCGGCCAGCGCCGAACTGACGGATCCGCGGATCGAGATCCTGCAGGGGTGGCACGGTGATCCCGCCGTGGCCCGCAAGTGCGTGACGGGCGCCAACGTGGTGTTCCACCTCGCCAAGGCCGCCGGCGAACGGTGGGAGGACTACGTCGCCAACGACGTCGAGCCCACGAAAGTGCTGGCCGAAGCGGCGCTGGAGCGCGGGGTCGACCGCTTCGTCTACACGGGCACGATCGATTCCTACGACTCCGCCGATCCGCGAACCACGATCGGCAGCGACACGCCACTGGACCCCCGCATCGTCTCGCGCAACCTCTATGCGCGCAGCAAGGCTGCCTGTGAAGCCTTGCTGCTGGACCTGCGCGCGCGCCGCGGCCTGCCGCTCGTGATCCTGCGGCCCGGCATCGTGATCGGCCCCGGCATGGCACCCGCCCATTGGGGCGTGGGGATGTTCCACTCGACCTGCAGGGTGGAGCTGTGGGGGGATGGCGAACACCCGCTGCCCTTCGTGCTGGTGGACGACGTCGCCCGCGCCCTGCGGCTGGCGGGCGAAGCGGGGGGCGTGGAAGGTCGCGCGTTCGTGGTGACGGACGATCCGCTGCTCAGTGCGCGCGACTACGTCCAGGCCGTCGGCGCCCGTCTTGGCGCCGTCATGGACGTTCGCGCCACGCCGCTGTGGACGCATTTCGTGCGGGACGCCGGCAAGCAGGCGGTCAAGCACCTGATCCGGCACCCCAACCGGCGCGCCGTGAACTACCACGACTGGTGTTGCCGCGCCCACCGATCCACTTACGACAATGCAGTGACCAAGGAGGTCCTGGGTTGGCAGCCAGCCGGGACGCGTGAGCGACTGCTGGCGGCAGGCGTGCAGGGTTCGGTGGAGTGGTACTTGCGATAGCAAAGCCCCGGTCCTTGCGGACCCCGGGGCTTCACCTCGCTGCCTCGATCAATCGCGCCAACGGTTGTTGGGATGGCTGTCGTACCGGTTCGGAACGCCGTCATTGTCCTTGTCGGCATCCGCCCGGTCGGGGGTGCCGTCGCGATCCCGGTCACGTCCCGCGCCCATGATCTGCGCCTGGTTGGAGGGAACGAAGGCCCCGCCCGTGAGCGCCCAGGTGCCGTCCGGTCGCTGTGCCCAATGCGGCGCCGCCCAAGAGTAGCCGGGGCGGCTCTCGACCCATTGGCCCGTCATCCACACGTGTTGTCCGTCACGCCAGACATAGTGGCCCGGCGACCAGACGAAGCCCTCACGCGGGGCCGGCACCGATTCGATGATGGGCGGAGGCGGCGCCACCTGGATGGCGACGCCTTGCGCAATGGCGCCGAGGCTCAACGTGGACGCTGCGAGCGCGAGAATGATCTTCGATTTCATGATGAACTCCTGCTTGATTGCATCGATGTCCATCACGGTGCGCCGCAACCCGGCTTGAGGCGATCAGACCGGGACGCGCACATCCGTCGGAACGGTCTGGCGTGCGGACTTCACGCGCGTGGCGGTCGAGGCTCTCACTGGCGGGGCTGGGCCAGCAGGCGTGTGGCCAGGAAGATGGATCCGGCTTCGGTCAGGTGTGCCTCATCCCATGCGATCGGCACGACCGCATTCCGCTCAGCCACCGTCGCCACACATTTGCTTTCCGTGCACAACGCCTGCAGCGGCGAAAGATACACGGCGCCGTGCCGGATCGACTGTTCCCGCAGGGTTTGGTCCATCAAGCGCAGCTCCCCCAACGCCGGATTGGTGACGAAATGCTCACCGTCCAGGTTGATGCGCCTGCGCAGCAGGAACACCGGCAAGGAGGGATTCCACTGCGGCACCGGGCCGACGACGATCACTTCGGCGTGCGGGAGGGTTTCGCGAATCGACAGGATGGTCTTGTGGATGTTCTCCGCGGGCTCCAACGCCTTGTACAGGCCCCAGTTCGCGTGCAGGAACACCTTGGCGGGCGCCAGTTCGACGAGCTTGCCGAGGACATGGTCGTTCACTTCCTTGCAGTGCGGCCGCGCGGCGATGGTCGCGTCCTGCAGCGGAGGGCAACCGCTCGAGTTGTACTGGCTCGCCCGCGGGAAGGCTTGCCGCAGGCCGTGCGACAACGCCGCCGCGTGCGAATCTCCCCAGACCAGGATGCCGCCAGCACCCGCGGGCGCCTGGCAATGCGGCATGAAGGCGCGGGCACCTTGCTCCGGCTCCAGGAAACACGAACCCAGGCGATAGACGTCCTTGAGCACGGTCTCCGTGTAGGAGGCCTCTGCATAGCGAAGGATGTCTCGCTGCTGCGCGGTGAGGCGATGGTCGAAACCGCGAGTGGCGTGTCCGGCCCATGCGATCGCCATGAAGAAGACGCTGCCGGCGGCGGCACAGCCGAAGATGAAGCGACGGTCGAATCGCTTCCGGTCCCTGAAGGGAGTTTCCACGTACTTCCAGCTCAGGAAAGCAAGCGCCAGCGACGAGGCCGCCAGCAGGCCCAGAAGCAACGGACCGGGTTCCTCCATCGCGCGATGCCGCGCGAATGCGAGAAGGGGCTGGTGCCACAGGTAGGCGCTGTAGCTGACCAGCCCCACGCCGACGAACACCTTGTTCCCCAACACCCGCCCGACCAGCGTCCGCGGCGTGGCGAACAGGATCAGGAGGGCGGTGCCCACGGTGGGCACCAGCGTGTACAGGCTGGGGAAAGGGACGCGCGCGTCGAAGGCGAAGATCGCATAGGCAAGCAGCAGCAGCCCCGCCACAGCGCCCAGCTCCGACGTGGCCGGGGCGGGCTTCCATCGACGCGGCCGAGCGAAGTGAAAGGCCAGGAAAGCGCCCAGCAGCAACTCCCAGCCGCGCATCGGCGACAGGAAGAACGCAGCCGCCGGCCTGGTTTGCGACATCCAGTGCGCATAGCCCAGGCTCAACACGGAAAGCACCGCGAGCGTCGCCAGGATGAAGCGCTTGCCGAACCGCCACGCCACGACCAGGAACACGGGAAACAGCAGGTAGTACTGTTCTTCGACCGCCAGGCTCCAGGTGTGCAGCAACGGCTTCAGTTCGGCAGCCGTGTCGAAGTACCCGCTCTGGTTCTTGAAGAAGATGTTCGAGATGAACAGGACGACGGCCGCGAGGCTGGTCGTGAAGGACTGGGTGTCGGCGGGAAGCAGCCACAGCCACGCGAAGGGCAGGCATGCGGCCATCACCAGGAACAGTGCGGGAAGGATGCGTCGCGCCCTGCGTTCGTAGAAGTTCGCCAGCGTGAAGGTGCCGGCCGCCTGCTCCGCGAGGATGATGGACGTGATCAGGTAGCCGCTGATCACGAAGAAGACGTCGACTCCGACGAACCCGCCACGAAAGGCCTGGAAGCCGGCGTGGAAGAGGATGACCGGCAGGACGGCGACCGCGCGCAGTCCGTCGATCTCGCGTCGGTACTCCATGTCAGGGATCGGATGAAAGCCCTGATCCTAGCC
>JAJNBO010000193.1 GCA_021156245.1 Ramlibacter sp.
GATCACCTTCACCTGCGGCGGCCTGGCCGTGGACCTGGACATGCGGGTGCTGCGACGCAGCGCTTCGGTGACCATGCTGCCGCTGGTGCGCGCACCCGCCGACGAACTGCAGGCGACGCCGGTGCCGCGCCTCTTCGCCGCGGGCTGCGACGTCGGCGGCATCTCCGGCTGGTCCTACATGGGCGGGCTGGCGCAGGCCCTGGTTACGGGACGGGTGGCTGGCGCGAGCGCAGCGGCGGGTCGCTAGGCCCGCTACCCCCTCCGCTGCTCGCGCAACCACTCCCTGGTCGTCTCCACGTCGGTCAGCCACTGCACCTGCCGCCGCAACACCACCAGATCCGCGCGCAAGGCCTGCGCCTCCGCCGAAATCATCCGTTCCGCCTTCCGAGGCTGCAGCCCGTGCCCCGGCGGCGCGCCCACCGCAGCGCGAAAGTCCGCCTCGAGCCGCCGCACCTCCGATTGCAGGTCCGCCAGTTGCTCCTGCAGGATGGCGATGAAATGCGCCAGGCGCCGCTGGTCGACGGCGACCAGGTGCGCGGCGTCCAGTTCCTCGGCCTGCAACTGCAGCTCCAGCAGGGCGAGCAGGTTGCCTTGCGCATACGCCTCGTTGGCCTGCTGCATCAACGCCGTCTTGTGCGCGCGCACCTCGGCGTCGGCCTCGCGGTCCGGGTGCACCGCGCTGGCGAGGCGGCGGTAAACGTCGCGCAGGGAATGCGACACCTCCTGTTTCGCCTGCTTGCTGCGCTTGAGCGTGGCAGCAGCGCGCCGCTTCGCCGCCCACTCGTCGCGCTGCGCGGCTGCGGCGGCGGCTTGGCGTTCCCAGTCTTCGGCGAGGTGTTGGAGGTCTTCTTCGTGCGCCTCGACAAGTGTTTCTGGAGGCACCGGCTGCGGGGAGACCTCGTCGTCGCCTTGCCGCCCGGCGAGTTCCGCGATCGCCTCGTCCTCGTCCACCTGCAGGAGCGCCGACGCCGCCTCGCGCATCAGCTCGACCAGCCGCGCGCGTTCACCCCGCGTCAGCTCAGGATGATGGCTGGCGTTCTCCAGCGCCAGCACCCATGCGCGCCACGCCGCATGGAACTCACGCCGCAGCGGCTCCACCGTTTGGTGCAGCCGATCGAAGCGCTCCTTCCAGTTGGCCAGCGCGGCGCGCCACGTTGCGACGTCCTGCACCAGGGCATTGAACCGGGATTGCGGCGCGGACAGCGCCAGCTCGCCGGCGTCGGAAGGGATCTGCAGCGACGACAGGGAGGTGTCCGGCATGCCGGCGCCCTTCGGGCGGCAGCGTCAGCCCGCAAGGCCCACGAACACGTTCTGGACGTCGTCGTGGGCATCGATGGCGGACAGGAAAGCTTCCACTTCCTGCAGCTCCGCGGCCGACAGGCTGGCGGGATCCACCGGGTTCTTCGCCTTGTAGCCCAGCTTGGCGGACAGCACGGTGAAGCCTTGCGCCGGCAGCGCCCGGCTCACGAGGTCCAGGTCGCCTGCGTCGGTCAGGAACAGCGTCGTCCCTTCTTCTTCACCGGGCTCGAAGTCCTGCGCGCCCGCTTCGATGGCGGCCAGCTCGGGGTCCGCCCCGGCTTGCGCGGGTTCGGCTTCGATCATGCCGACATGGTCGAAGTCCCACGACACCGAGCCGGAGGTCCCCAATTGCCCCTTGCGGAACAGCACGCGCATCTCGGGCGCCGTGCGGTTCACGTTGTCCGTCAGGCATTCGACCATCAGCGGCACGCGATGCGGCGCGAAGCCTTCGTAGATCACGTGCTCGAAGTGCACCGTCTCGCCGGTGAGGCCCGCGCCCTTCTTGATGGCGCGCTCTAGCGTGTCCTTGGGCATGGACGCCTTGCGGGCCTGCTCCACGACCAGCCGCAGCCGGGAGTTGCTGGCGGGGTCGGCGCCGCTGCGCGCGGCCACCATAATGTCCTTGGCCAGCCGCCCGAACAGCTTGCCCCTGGCGTCGGCCGCCTGCGCCTTGCCCTTGGCCTTCCACTGCGCACCCATGTCGATGTCCCTGAAATGAACCGTGAGTTTCTCAGATTCGGCGGCGGGGTCCATGGCCGGCCTCGCCGACAATGGACGCATGGACGAAAACGAAGACAGCGGCGGCAGGATCGCCGAAGCCAGGCTCTGGCGCGACAACGGCTGGACGGCCCGGGTCATCAAGAACGAAGACGACGACGGCTGGGCCGTCGCCATGACGCCGGACGGGCAAGTGGAGCCGGCGCTGGTGGGGCCGTGGACGATGGGGCGGGACAAGAAGAACCCCAAGCCGCTGGACACCTCCGCGTTCAACACGCTGGTGAAGACGGCGGCGGAATTCGTCCGCCGGCACGAGCAGCAACTGCATGCGAGCCTGCACCAGCGGGTGGAGATCGACCACGCCGGCGGGCGCATCGAAGTACAGCTGGACATCGAACCGGACGAGGAGAATCCCACGGCGGTGCTGCGGGCGGTGGATGCCGGCGGGAGCCTCCTGGCCGAAACGAAGGTGCCGCCGTCCTTCAAGCTGACACGCAGCAGCGCGACGAGCTGGGCCGCGTCCGGTTTCAGCGCGAAGGGGCCGTGAAGCGCACGTCGGCAGGCCGGCCCGGCAGGTCGAGCCTGGCGACCTGTTCCGGCGCCGCGGCGAGCAGCTTGCCCTTGCGCCACACCTTCAGCCGGTTCGCCCGCAGCCGGATCGCGTCGCCCGGATTGCGTGCCTGCAGCAGCACGAAGCTGGCATCGCAGCCTTGCGCGAGGCCATACCCCTCGAGGTGCATCACCTTCGCCGCGTTCACCGTCACCGCTTCGAAGCAGGCGTGGATGCCCTTCTGGCTGGTCATCTGCGCCACGTGCATTCCCATGTGCGCGGCCTCCAGCATGTCCGCCGAGCCGCCGCCGTACCACGGGTCCATCACGCAGTCGTGGCCGAAGGCGACGTTCACTCCGGCCGCCATCAGCTCCGGCACGCGCGTCATGCCGCGCCGCTTGGGATAGGTGTCGTGCCGGCCCTGCAGCGTGATGTTGATCAAGGGGTTGGCCACCACGCTCACGCCGCTTTCCGCGATCAACGGGATCAGCTTGCTCGCGTAGTAGTTGTCCATGCTGTGCATGGACGTGCAGTGGCTGCCGTTGACGCGCCCTTGCAGCCCCAGCCGCTGCGCCTCGAAGGCCAGCGTCTCGATATGGCGCGACATCGGATCGTCGGTCTCGTCGCAGTGCATGTCCACGAGCAATCCGCGCTGCGCCGCCGTTTCGCACAGCAGCCTGACGCTGCTCGCGCCTTGCTCCATCGTCCGCTCGAAATGCGGGATCCCGCCGACCACGTCCACGCCCAGGTCCAGTGCGCGCTGCAGGTTGTCGACGCCGCCGGGTGAGCGAAGCACCCCGTCCTGGGGGAACGCGACGAGCTGCAGGTCGATGTAAGGCGCCACCCGCTTCTTCACCTCCAGCATCGCCTGGACCGGCAGCAAGCTCGGATCGCTGGTGTCCACATGGCTGCGGATCGCCAGCAGGCCCCGCGCGACGGCCCAGTCGCAGTACGCCAGGGCGCGCTCGATCATGTCCTCGGCTTTCAGCAGCGGCTTGAGCTCGCCCCACAGGGCGATGCCTTCGAGCAGCGTCCCGCTTTCGTTGACGCGCGGCAGGCCGTAGCTGAGCGTCGCGTCCATGTGGAAGTGCGGGTCGCAGAAGTGCGGCGAGAGCAGGTAGCCCTGGGCGTCGATCGCTTCGTGCGCCTGCGCCTGCAGGCCTGGCGCCACTTCCGTGATGCGGCCGGCCTGCACGGCGAGGGACATGCCGGTGCGACCGTCGGGCAGCGCGGCGTTGGTGATCAGGAGGTCGAGCATGGGAGGAGGATAGCGCCAGCGGCCATGACCTGCGACGTCATCGACTCGCGTCCGCAGGATTCGAACAATGGGTCCATCCCATCACGAAAGGAGCCTGCAATGAACACTTCCATCCTCGAGCGTGCGGTCGACGCGCACCTGGCAGCCTATGCCAACCCGGACGCGGCGGCGCGCATGGCGGCGATCCGCGCCCTGTGGAGCCAGGAAGGTCGGCTGGTCGATCCACCCATGGAAGGGCGGGGCCACGCCGGCATCAGCGACCTGGCTGCGACGCTGCTGTCGCAGTTCCCCGGCCACCGCTTCGAACGCAGCACGGCCATCGACGCGCACCACGACTTCGCGCGTTACGGCTGGAGGCTGCTCGATCCCCTGGGTGCCGAGGTGCTGGAAGGCGTCGACTTCGTGCAGTTCGACGTGGATGGCCGCATCGCGCGCATCGTGGGCTTCTTCGGCAGCCAGTCCGCGGCGCGCTGACATCAGCGTTCCCCCTTGCGATACGGCTTCATCAGCGCCTGGGGATACGCGGCGCGGCGTGCCACCAGCACCAGGGCGAGGATGGACAGCGCGTACGGCAGCATCAGGTACACCTGGTACGGCAACACGGCGGCGCCCGATTGCTGAAGGCGCAACTGCAACGCGTCGAAGAAGGCGAAGAGCAGGGCGCCCAGCAGCGCCTTGCCGGGACGCCACGAGGCGAACACCACCAGCGCCACGCAGATCCAGCCGCGGCCGTTGACCATGTTGAAGTAGAACGAGTTGAAGGCCGACAGCGTGAGGAAGGCACCGGCCACGCCCATCAGCGCCGAACCGGCGATCACCGCGGTGCTGCGCGCGGCGAGCACGGAGACGCCCTGGCTCTCCGCCGCTTGCGGGTTCTCGCCCACCATGCGCAGGGCCAGCCCGGCCGGCGTCCGGTACAGCAGCCACGCGATCACCGGGACGAGCAGCAAGGCCAGCAGCGTCAGCGGCGTCTGGGCGGAAAGGATCGGGATGCCCAGTCCCTCCATGGGTGGGAAAGGGGTGACGGTCGGCGGCGTGCTCACCTTGGGGAAGCTCACGCGATACGCATAGGCGCTGAGCGCCGTGGCGAGCAGCGTGATGCCCAGCCCCGACACGTGCTGTGACAGCGCGAGGATGACCGTGAGGAAGGCGTGCAGCGCGCCGAAGACCATGCCGGTGAGTGCTGCGACGGCGACGCCGGCCCACAGCGGCAGGCCCAGGTACACGGCGAGCCAGCCGCTGAAGGCGCCCGCCACCATGATCCCTTCGATCCCGAGGTTCAGCACGCCGGCACGCTCGCACAGCAGCACGCCCAGCGTGCCGAACACCAGCGGCGTGGCGATGCGCAGCACTGCGACCCACAGCGCGGGATTGGAGAGGATGTCGAAAAGCTCAGTCATGATGACGGTGGAGGGTCATTTCCACCGCACCCGGTACTGCGCCAGAAGCGTGGCGACCAGCACGGAGATCAGGGAGGCGGCCACGATGACGTCGGCGATGTACGTCGGAACGCCGATCGCGCGGCTCATGCTGTCGGCGCCCACCAGCACGCCGGCCACGAACACCGCGGCGGCCACCAGCGCCAGCGGATGCAGCGCACCGAGCATGGCGATCACGATGCCGCTGTAGCCATAGCCGGGCGACATGTCGAGGGTGACGTACCCCGCGCGGCCGGCCACCTCGATCGCGCCGGCCAGGCCGGCGAGCGCACCCGAGACCAGGGCCACCAGCACGAGCGTGCGCAGCGGCGGCACGCCGGCAAAGGCGGCGGCGCGCGGATTGGCGCCCAAGGCACGCACGTCGAAGCCGAACACGCTGTACTTGAACACGGCCCAGAGCGCGAGCGCCAGCGCCGCCGCGCCCAGCAGGCCCGTGTGC
>JAJNBO010000194.1 GCA_021156245.1 Ramlibacter sp.
CGACGGCCACACCGCCATGCTGCTGGGCGCGGCCAAGTACCTGGCGAAGCACCGCGACTTCGACGGCATCGTCAACTTCATCTTCCAGCCGGCGGAAGAGGGCGGCAACGCCGGCGCCAAGGCCATGATGAAGGATGGCCTGTTCGAGAAGTTTCCGTGCGACGAGATCTACGGCATCCACAACATGCCGGGTTTTCCGGTCGGGCACTTCGCCTTCCGCAAGGGGCCGGCGATGGCGTCGAGCAACCGCTTCGACATCATCGTGCGCGGCACGGGCGGTCACGCCGCGCAGCCGCACAAGGCGGTGGACACCATCGTCATCGCGGCAGAACTGGTGGGCGCGCTGCAGACGCTGATTTCGCGCCACAAGAACCCGATCGACGTGGCCGTGGTCAGCGTGACGCAGATCCACGCCGGCGACGCCTACAACGTGCTGCCCGGCGAGGCCGTCATCAAGGGTACGGTGCGCACATTCAGCACCGAGGTGCTGGACGACATCGAAAGCAACATGCGCCGCATGGCCGAGATGCTCCCGCAGGCGCATGGGGGCTCGGGCGAATTGAAGTTCCACCGTGCCTACCCGCCGCTGGTGAACTGGGACGCGCAGACCGAGTTCGCGATGAAGGTGGCGCAGGACGCCTTCGGTGCGGACAAGGTGGACGGCAACACACCCCAACACGGCGGCGCAGAGGATTTCTCTTTCTACCTGCAGGAAGTGCCTGGCAGCTACCTCTTCCTGGGCAACGGCGAAGGCGCGCACCGCGAGGAAAAGTACATCGGCATGGGGCCGTGCGAGCTGCACAACCCCAACTACGACTTCAATGACGCGCTGCTTCCGATCGGCTCCACGTACTGGGTGAAATTGGTGGGGGCGTTCTTCGCGCGGTAGCGAAGGGCGCCGGCTACATCAATTCCGACACCAGCGCGGCCAGGAAGACGCCGACGACCAACGCGACCACGACCGCGCTGCCGATGGCAAGCGGGCGCCAATTGAAGCCGCTGCCACCGACCCGCAGTCCGCTGGGACCCGCAAAGGTCTTCGAGGCGCTTCTGAGTTCGCCAGTGCGTGGATCGATGGCAACCCTGAAGTCGTCCATCCGGCTTGGGGACATGCTGCTCTCTCCCGTTCGTCGTTGAAAGGACCGCTGGCATCGAACACGTGCGATGCCCTGCAGGGTCTTTTTTAAGACTCTGCCGCCAAGGCAGGTGTAGGACGCCTGCGCAGGACGAAGGGAGCTTCAGCGCCAGCGAGATAGCGCACTATTGCTCCATGTCACTGGTCCCCATGTCCGTGCCCGATATCCTCTCGAGTGCCTTCGTCGAGCGCGCAATCGACCAGCTGCCCTGGTTCGCCGTGGTGCTGCTGGTCTCGGTGGCCATCACGTCCCTGTTTTCCCGCGAGCGCCGCCGGCGGCTTGGCCTCACCAGGTTCCTGCTCGGCTACCTGTGCATCGTCGCCGTGCCGCTCTTTGGCGTGATCGTGCTGCGGTCGGCGCTGCGCGAGGGACTGGAACAAGCCGGCCACGGTTGGTGGGCCGCGTTATGGCTCAGCCTGTTCTGGATGGTGACCTTCATCGTCGTGGGGCAGTGGGTCGTGCGCCGCATGCCGCCGAGCCGCGGGTGGCTGCGGGACTATCGTCAGGCGGGTCGCAACATCTGGCGCGACCGGCTGGCGCGGTGGTTCGGCATCCGCTGGCGCGATGGATGACGTTCATGCCGCCAGCCCGGTCTCGCTGCGATAGAGCTGCGGCAGGAAGTGCTCGAACATCCCCACTTCCTCGATGTTGTGCCGCAGCCAGAACCTGCCTTTCAGCGGGGGGAAGACGATCCGCTCCAGGAACGGATGCACCCGCCGCCCGAGCGCACTCCGCGCGCCGAAGACCAGGCAATTCTCGTACGCGGTGCCCTCGGGCACGCGCTTGAATCTGTACTCCATGCGGACCAGCCCACAGATCCCGTGAAAGATGGGGTTGTGGATGAAGCCTTGCTCGTCGAGCTTCTCGATCACCGAGCAGACATTGACGGTGAAGCGCGGATTGCCTCCGAGCATTTCGCGCAGCCGCAGCACCGCGCCCGGCCCGACGCTTCCATCGGGCAGCCGCCGCGCATAGCTGGCGTGGACATGGTCGGCCGGATGCCAGGCGCGGTACCGGTTCACCCGCATGCCCCCGATGTCCACCGTGCCCTCCAGGTGGGCGAACCACCACGCGAGCATGCGGGGCGTGACGCCGCGCAGGACCTGGTGGCGGATCCAGTAGCGGGTGCGCCCGTCCTCCAGGGTGTCGACACCGTAGTCCGCCGTGCTCAACGACCGCAGCGCCCAGGGAAGCCCGAAGGGCTCGGGCGGGCCGGAATGGTCCGCGCCATAGCCGCGGATCTCCCGGGGCTCGGTGGCCGCGCCCCGCACGGGAAGGGGAAAGGCCTGGTACGGACCGCCCGAAGGACGAAGTCCGGTGGCCGACTGGCTGAACGCACCGCTCATCTCGATCTCCATTAAGTAGTGCAGTCACTATACATATCCGCGAAGACGTTGTAAAGCGATTGCTATACTAAGTCCATGGATAAGAAGCGAACGAAGGAAGGAGCTCCAGCCCGCGGCCGGCCCCGGTCCGATGCGATCCATTCGGAACTGCTCTGGGCCGCGACGCGGATGTTCAGCCGCCGGGGGAGGCTCGGCACGAGCACACGCGAGATCGCTGCCGAGGCGGGGACGACGGAGCGCACGCTCTTCAAGCACTTCGGTTCCAAGGAGGGCCTGCTGCACGCCGTCCTGGACGAAGCCGTGCTGGCGCAGCTTGCCCCGGCCTCGCTGGCCGAGCTCAAGCGGGCGATCCAGGCCTATGCCGGAGATTTCCAGGCTTGGCACCAGGCGCTGCTTCTCTCGCGACTGGAGGCCCTGCGCGCCGCTCCCGAATTGACGCGACTGCTGATCATCGAGCTGGTGGGCGACGAGGCGCAGCGCGCGCGCTTCGTCGCCCAGTGGAAGGAGGCGGCGTGGGCACCGCTCGTGGCCCTGTTCGGGCAACTGCAGCGGGACGGGTCGCTGCGAAGCGATCTGGGAACTGAGGCCCTCGTTGCGCAGTTCCTGCGCAGCAACATGGGGTTCCTGGTCGGCCGCTTGCTGGCGGGGTCGTCCACGGAGGCGCAGGACCAGGAGGACGTGGCTGCGTTGGCGTCCTTGTTCTCCGCCGGTGCGGCCGCGCCGCCAAGCCGGCTTCGCGTGCCAGTGCAAAAGGTCGGCGCAAATGATGTTCGCTGACCCCTGGCTGGAACGCTGGCTTGGGCTGATCAAGCAACGCGCCGGAGAGCACCCCGTCCTCGAAATCGGATGCGGCTACGGCGACGACACGGCGACGCTTGCCGCTGCCGGCCTGTCGGTGATCGGGTTCGACCTCTCGCGTACCGCCCTTGCCGTGGCGCGCAGGCGCGTGCCGTCGGCGCGCCTCGAGCGCCGCGACATCCGTGAGCCACTGCCTGGCGCGGGCGGCTACGGCGTGGTGCTGGCCAGCCTGTCGCTGCACTACTTTCCCTGGACAGAGACCGTGCGCATCGTCGCCGGGATTCGCGACGCGCTGCGTCCCGACGGCATCCTGGTGTGTCGCCTGAACTCCACCGAGGACAGGCACTTTGGTGCCCAGGGAGGGATCGAGCTGGAGCCGGGTCTGTTCGAGGTGAAGGGACAGCCCAAGCGGTTCTTCGACCGCCCAGCCGTGCAGGCGCTGTTCGCCGAAGGCTGGAGAATCCTGTCCATCGACCACGTCGTGACCGGCAAGTACTTCAAGCCCAAGGCTGCGTGGGAAATCGTGGTCGAGCGCGTACCGCCCTCGATGCACCCAACCCGTCTCTCGTCATGACCGCGCCGCTGGAGCATGTCGTCGTCCATCCGGCACCGCCGGAGCTGCGGACATGGTGCCTCTGCGCGATCGTCCGGCGGGTCCACGCGGGACCATTGCACTCGCTGGTGCAAGCGAACACGTGGGCCTGCCTGAACACGATCGTCAGCGGTGAAGTCCACGGGCACGACAGCGTGCTCCCACCGCGTTTCGTGACGGGGCCGTTTCCGTCACCCTTCCAGACCTGCGTGCCCGAGTCACTGGCGTCGGTCAGCCTGGTGCTGCAACCCTGGCTGCTGCCGCCGCTGACGGGCAGAGCGGCCCCGGAGCTTGCCGGGCGAGTGGCGGACGTGGCACAGCTTCGGTCGGGCGTGCTCGACGTTCTGTGCGACGCGTCGGAGGAAGCGTGCGACGAAGGCACGCTGGCGCCGTTGTGGGCGGCCGTGGCGGCACAGGTCGCCTCCCGGCAGCACGGCGCTCCAGCGCTTGCCCTTGACGCGCTTGCGCGGCACGGCGTCGCAGCCGCAGCCGAAGCGCTGGGGTGCGGCGCAAGACAGTACCTGAGGCGCTTCCGCGGCGCGATGGGGCTGCCGCCTGCCACCTGGCTGCGCATCCGGCGCTGGGAGGCGGCTGTAGCTTCGCTCGCCGGGCCGGAGCCCGCCTCCCTCGCCGAGCTGTCCCTGCGGCATGGCTTTTCCGACCAGGCCCATCTCGCCCGCGACACCCGTGCCATCGCGGACGCGTCGCCGGCGCGGCTGCGGCAGTTGTTGCGGGACAAGGCTGGTCACTGGTCACTGCAACCGGCCCATGTCCGATTGATCCAAGACGGGGACGACGCGCGCCCCTAGGCTGCGCGCATGTCCCTCCACTCGCCTTCCCCTGCCCGATCCGCCCAGGGCGGCTTTCTCCTGACCACTGTCGAAGAGGCGGTCCAGGCGGCCCGGGCAGGCAGCCTCTGGTACCTGACCTTCGGCCTCGCATGCTGTGCCGTGGAGATGATCCACACAGCCATGGCACGCTACGACTTCGACCGGTTCAGCATGATCCCGCGCGCGAGTCCCCGGCAGGCGGACCTCATGATCGTCGCCGGAACCCTCACCAACAAGATGGCCCCCGCCATCCGCAAGGTGTACGACCAGATGGCCGAGCCCCGCTACGTGATCTCCATGGGCTCGTGCGCCAACGGAGGGGGCTACTACCACTACGCGTATTCGGTGGTGCGCGGCTGCGACCGCGTCATCCCGGTGGATGTGTACGTGCCGGGTTGCCCGCCCACGCCCGAGGCCCTGCTCTACGGCGTCATGCAACTGCAGCGGAAGATTCGTGACGCCGCGCCGCTGCGGAGGTAGGCGGTGGAGTGGCCGGAAGCGGACGTCTGATTCCGAACAAGATGTCCGAATCCGGCAAGCTGCGGAGAAGTCGCGGTCCTAGAGTCTGTTTTCGGCAATCGGCCGCACGAAAAGCAGGACTCCGAAACATGGACAGACTCAAAGGAAAGCGCGCCCTCATCACCGGCGGGACGACAGGGATCGGATTGGCAACCGCCCGACAGTTCCTGCAGGAGGGAGCGCAGGTGATGGTGACCGGATGGAACGAGGACACTTTGGCCCATGCGCGGCAAGAACTGGGACGCGAAGTCGCCGTGGTCAGGAGCGATGCTGGCAACGCCAACGGCCAGCAGCTACTCCGATCGCGCGTGGAGGACGCTTTCGGTCGGCTCGATGTCGCCGTGATCAACGCCGGCATCGGCGTGTTCAGGCCCCTGGACGGGTGGGACGAGCAGAGCTTCGACCGGTCGTTCGACGTCAACCTCAAGGGACCTTTTTTCCTGCTGCAGGCCCTGCTTCCGGT
>JAJNBO010000195.1 GCA_021156245.1 Ramlibacter sp.
CCGCGTGGGAGGCGCTGGGCCGCATCGACTGCGTGCTGGAAAAACTGTTGCCGCTCGCCTTCGAGTGCTCCGTGGTGGTCGCGCGCGGCCGCGACGGCGCCATGGTGCACCTGCCGGTGCAGCGCAACCTGCACCGCGCCGGCATCCTGGCCGTGACCGAGGTGCACGAAGCCTGCGTCGCCCCGGAGCAGGCGCGCCTTGCGATCGACGCCACCCGCCGCATCGCCCAGGGGCTCGACTACGTGGGCGTGCTGTGCGTCGAGTTCTTCGGCCTCGAGGACGGCTCGCTCGTCGTCAACGAGATGGCGCCGCGCCCGCACAACAGCGGGCACTGGAGCATGGACGCCTGCGACGTGTCGCAGTTCGAGCTGCAGGTGCGGACGCTGGCCGGCCTGCCGCTCATGCAGCCGCGCCAGCACAGCCCGGCGCTGATGCTGAACCTGCTGGGGGACCTGTGGTTCGCCGGCGGGACCGCGGAAACCACGCCGGACTGGGCGGGGGTGCTCGCATTGCCCGGCGCGCACCTGCATCTCTACGGCAAGCTCAGCGCGCGGCCCGGCCGGAAGATGGGCCATCTCACGCTCACCGGCGCGACGCCGCAGGCCGTCCGGGGCGTCGCCCTGCAGGCCGCGGAGCGCCTCGGCATCGCAGCTTTCTGAGGCGGGCATGATCCTCGACGGGCGCCAGCCAGGGTCCATCGCACAGGCGGCGCAGGTGCTCGCTGCCGGCGGCCTGGTCGCGTTTCCCACGGAGACGGTCTACGGCCTGGGCGCCGATGCGGGCAACGACGCGGCCGTCGCCGGCATCTTCGCGGCCAAGGGGCGCCCCAGCGACCATCCCCTGATCGTGCACGTCGCGGATGCGGCGGCGGCCGAGCGTTTCGCTGCCGAGGTGCCCGCCGTGGCGCAACGCCTCATGCAGGCTTTCTGGCCTGGCCCCCTGACGCTGATCCTGCCGCGGCGTCCCGAGCGCGGCGCGGCCGCGGCGGGAGGACAGGACTCCATCGGGCTGCGCTGCCCGGCCCATCCCGTCGCCCATGCGCTGCTGCTGGCGTGCGCGCACGCCACCCCGCCGGTGGACGGGCTCGCCGGCCCGAGCGCCAACCGCTTCGGGCGCGTCAGCCCCACGACCGCGGCGCACGTTGCCTCCGAATTCGACGACGCCCTGCTGGTGCTCGACGGCGGCGCGTCGCCGGTGGGCATCGAGTCCGCCATCGTGGATTGCACCCGCGGCCAGCCGGTGCTGCTGCGTCCCGGCGTGCTGACGCGCCTGCAGATCGAGCAGGCCTGCGGCGAAAGGCTGTGGCTGCCCGAAGAGATGCCTGGCGCCGCCCCGCGCGCCTCCGGCACGCTGGAGGCGCACTACGCGCCGGAGGCGAAGGTGCGGCTGATGGAAGCGAGCAACCTGCAGACGGCGCTGGACGTGCTGGGCCCGGACGCCGGCGCCATCGCCGTCTACGCCCGCTCCGCGCTGCGCACGCGCACGCCCCATTACCGGCGCATGCCCGACGATGCGGCCGAAACCGCGCGGCAGCTGTTCGCGGTGCTGCGGGAGTTCGATGCGGCCGGCGTCAAGCTCATCTGGGTGGAAGCGCCGCCAGGCACGCCGGAATGGGACGGCGTGCGCGACCGGCTGCGCCGCGCGGCGGCCAGCTAGCGTTTCCGCGGCGAAAAAATCCAGGCGGGAATCGGAGCCGCCGTTACGACCGGTTTACCCATCGTCGGTAAACTCACCGCTTTCACCCGGAGAGATTCTGATCATGGCAACTCAATGGTTGCGGCGCGGCTGGCTGGCGGCTTGCGCGTCGGCCCTGCTGGTGGCGGCGTGCGGCGGCGGCAGCATCGTGGACCCGTTCGAGCCTTCGCGGATCGTAGCTTTCGGCGACGCCATGGGCGACCTCGGGCAGAACGGCTCGCGCTACACCGTCAACGACGGCACCGTGAACGTCTGGACGGCCACGCTGGCCGCGCAATACGGCCTGCCGCTGACGCCGTCGTCGGCCGGGGGATTCAGCTACGCCACCGGCAATGCGCGCGTGGTCGCCAAACCGGACGCCGCGGGCAGCAATGCCACGCCGACGGTGAAGGAGCAGATCGACGCCTTCCTGGCGACCGGCACGCTGAACGACGAAGACCTGATCCTGGTCAGCGCCGGCACGTCCGACGTCATCGCCGAGGTCCAGGCGGTGATCACAGGCGCCCAGAGCGAAGAGCAGATGCTGGAGGACCTCGAGAAGGCCGGCCGCGCGCTCGGCACGCAAGTACGGCGGCTGGTGGATGCCGGCGCCACCCACGTGGTGGTGGCGGGCCCGTACAACCTGGGCCGCTCGCCGTGGGCGGTGCAGACGGGACGGGAGTCGCTGATGGAAGAAGCCAGCAGACGGTTCAACGATCAGTTCCTCGTGTCGGTGGTCGACCTCGGCGAGAACGTCCTGTTTGTCGACGCCCAGCTGCTGTTCAACCAGGCCACGAGCAACCCGACCGCATACGACCTCCACGAGGAAGCGCCGAACGTCGTCGTCTGCACCTCGGTGGATCCGGGGCCCGGCATCGGCACCGGCGCAGGCCAGGTCAACTCGAATCTCTGCACGCCGAACACCCTGGCGGCCGGCCGCGAGGACTACGTGCAGTTCCTGTTCGCGGACCGCGTCTACCCCACGCCGCGCGGCCACCAGCTGTTCGGCGACTACGCGTACGACCGCATCCGCAACCGGTTCTGACGACGGGGGCCGCGGAGGCTCCTAACCGTACCGGACCTTCATGCCGAGGATGACGCTGGCCAGGGCCAGCGTCACCGCGTTGGCCAGCACGATCGGCCACGCACCCACCAGCACGCCGTACAGCAGCCACAGCGACACGCCCACGGTGAAGGCGGAGTACATGCCCAGCGAGATGCCGCGGACGTCCCGGGTGCGGAAGGTGAGCCAGGCCTGCGGGACGAAGCTGCAGGTGGTGAGGGCGGCCGCCAGGTAGCCGATCAGGTCCGTGGTCCAGGGCATCGCAGGCAGGTCGAGACGTCTCAGGGTTGGCGCGCCGCCCATTGCACCAGCGCCTGGGTGGCGCTGCGCACGGCGGAGGCGCGCGGGTGGTTGGCAATGGCGACCAGCACGTAGCGCCGGCCCTGCGGGCCGTGGACGTAGCCGGCCACCCCTGAGACATCGACCAGGCTTCCGGTCTTCAGGTGGGCCAGCCCGGTGTTCTGGCGGCTGCGGCGCAGCGTGCCATCGAGCCCCAGCGCGGGCAGCGACGCGACGAAGTCCGGCATCAGGGGCGACGCCCACGCCGCCTGCAGCAACTGCCCGAGCTGGGCGGCCGTGATGCTTTCGGTGCGCGACAGGCCGGAGCCGTTGTCGGTCACCGGCGCCTCGCCGCCGAACCGGTCGCGCCACCAGCCCGCCAGCACCTCGCGCGATCCCTCGAAGGTGCCGTTCGCGCGCTGCTGCAGGCTGAGCGTCAGGAAGAGCTGCTGCGCCATCACGTTGTTGCTGAACTTGTTGATGTCGCGGATGACTTCGGCCAGCGGCGGCGACGTGAATTCGAAAGCCGGCTTGGCACCCGCCGGTGCGCGTCCGTCCCGCACCTGGCCGCGCAACTCCCCGCCGATGTCGCGCCAGGCGGCGGCGATGGCCCGCGGCGCGTAACCCGCGGGATCGGGAAAGGCGATCTGCCAGGCGCGTTCACCACAGGCAGCGGCAAAGGCGCCGGCAAAGCGCACCTGCGCGGGGTTGCGGAAGTCCGCCTGCAGCGGCGTGATCCAGTCGCCGCATTCGCCGCCGGCCAGCGGTACGTTCGCTGGCCACTGCACGCCTGCCAGCGGCGGTTCCACCCGTACCCGGGCTTGCCCGGCCTGCGGCGTGAAGGTGACGGTCACCGCCTTGAAGTTCACCAGCAGCGCATCCGGGCTGGCGTTGTAGGGCCGCAGCGGTTCGCCGTCGAACGCACCCGGATCGCGCGGCGGCACCGTGAAGGCGCTGCGGTCCAGCACGATGTCGCCCGAGATGCTGCGCACGCCCATGGCCTGTACCCGCTTGAGCAGCAGCCAGAGGCGCTCGACCACCAGCTTGGGGTCGCCCTGGCCCTTGATCACCAGGTTGCCCTGCAGAACGCCATCGCGCACCGGGCCGTCGAAATACACCGGGGTGCTCCAGGTGTAGGTGGGGCCCAGCAATTCCAGCCCCGCCAGGGTGGTGGACAGCTTGGCGATCGAGGCCGGGTTCACGCGCACGTCCGTGCGATGCGCAACGCGCGGCGGGCCGCCTTCGGCCGGCGCCACCAGCATCACGACGGCGTCGCGCGGCAGCCCGGCTTCCGCCAGGGCGCTTTCCACCTCGGCCGGCAGGCCCTGAGCGAAGGCCGAGACGCCCGCCCAGGCGAGCAGGCAGCCGGCAAGCTGGGTCAGGCACTTCATGCGCGCCATTATGGTTGCGGACTTGCTTCGATAATGGCGGGTTGCCGGGATCCGACTTGAACCTCCTCGCCTTCGACACCAGCACCGAGACGCTTTCCGTGGCCGTTGGCGCGGGCGCGGCCGTGCTGGAGCACGTCGAGGCGGGCGGCCCCAAGGCATCTGCACGCCTCATTCCGGTGATCGAGGATTTGCTGGCGCGCTCGGGCCTCACCCTCGCCGGCCTGGACGCCATCGCATTCGGCCGCGGGCCGGGATCCTTCACGGGCCTGCGCACGGCGGCTGCCGTGGCGCAGGGTCTCGGTTTCGGCTCCGGGGTGGCCGTGCTTCCGGTCGACACCCTGCTGGCGGTGGCCGAGGAAGCGCACCACCGCAGCGGCGCCACGCGGATCGTCGCGATGCTCGACGCCCGCATGGGCGAGGTCTACCACGCGGCGTACGAGCGGAACGGTGCCGACTGGAGGACGTGCAGCATGCCGGCGCTGGCACGGCCGCAAGAGGTGCAGATCCCCACGGGGTGGACGCTCGCGGGCAACGTGCTGGAAGTGCTCGCAGGCCGCCTGCCGCCAGCCGCGCAATACGTTGCCGCGCTGCCGGCGGCCGCGGCCTTGCTGCGCCTGGCGCCCGCAGGGCTGTCGGGACAGGCCGCCCATCCCGCGGCGCAGGCGCTGCCGCTCTACATCCGCGACAAAGTGGCGCAAACTACCGAGGAGCGCGCGGCCGATCGCGCACGCAAGGAGTCGCGCCACGCGAGCGACGCGGCGGAGCCGACATGAGTGCAGTCTTCAAGAGCATGGAAGCGGGCTTCGAGCCCATGACCGAGGACCGCCTGGACGCGGTGGTCGAGATCGAGCGCCGCGCCTATGGCCACCCCTGGACGCGCGGCAATTTCGCCGATTCCCTGCGGACCGGCTACCAGGCGCGGCTGCTCTGCGCAGGCGAAACGGTCCTCGGCTACTTCGTCGCGATGCAAGGCGTGGACGAGGTGCACCTGTTGAACATCACGGTGGACCCGGCTTACCAGGGGCAGGGCTGGGGCCGGGTGATGCTCGACGCGCTCGCGCTCTGGTCCCGGGCGCAAGGCGCACAGTGGCTCTGGCTGGAAGTGCGCACCAGCAACGTCCGGGCGCAGCAGGTCTACCTGCAGTATGGCTACCGGCGGGTCGGTGAGCGCAAGAACTACTATCCGGCCGACCAGGGACGCGAAGACGCCATCGTCATGAGCTACAAGCTGTGAACCTCTCCACGCGGCAGCGCGCGATGCTGGCGGA
>JAJNBO010000196.1 GCA_021156245.1 Ramlibacter sp.
TGGTCGATGCCACGCGGCCGCCCTCGCCGATCTTCAGCGTGTCCGCCAGCGGGTGCGCCAGCAGGCCGCCGACCTCGTCGCCTTCGCAACCGTCGATCAACCGGTCGATGAGTTCCGGCGTGATGAGGCAGCGCGCGGCGTCGTGCACCAGCACCCAGTCGTTATCCACGGCCCCCGCACGGCGCAGCTCGCCGAGGCCGTTGGCGACCGTCGCCGCGCGCGTCGGGCCCCCTGCGGGCACGACCAGTGCCGACGTGGTGGGGTTGCGTTCGAAGAAGCCGTCGCCGGGCGCGACGACGACCAGCGTGCGCGCGATGCGCTTGACGCCGGCGAAGGCGGACAGGGTATGCCACACCATGGGCTGGCCGGCGACGCGTTCGTACTGCTTGGGACCGGCCGTTCCGGCTCGGCTGCCGAGGCCGGCGCATGGAATGAGGGCGAAATACCGCGGGGCAGGTGCGCTCGTGTTCATGGGATTTGCAAACCATTCTAAGCCTCGCGCTTCCCCCTACAATGCGTCCACACCCCACCCTTTCCAGGCGCGGGGTGTTTTGCATTTCCGCCTCCTGCCTTCATGGAATTACCCAAGCTTTCGCCCGGCCGTCGCATGGCCTTGCCCCGCCCCGTCGGCTCTGCCGATGCGCTGCTGCTGGCCCGCCTGGCCCAGCGCGAGAAGGCGCAGGGCCGCATCACGGCCATCGTCACCGCCGACGCCAACGACGCGCAGCGGCTGCTGGACGAGCTCGCCTTCTTCGCGCCCGGGCTGCGCACTGCCCTCTTTCCCGACTGGGAAACGTTGCCCTACGACCAGTTCTCGCCGCACCAGGACCTGATCAGCGAACGGCTTGCGACCCTGTGGCGCATCCTGCAGCGCGAGGCCGACGTGGTGCTCGTGCCGGCGAGCACGGCGCTGTACCGCGTCGCGCCGCCGAGCTTCCTGGCGGGCTACACCTTCGAATTCCGCGTGCAGCAGAAGCTGGACGAAGCGCGGCTGAAGGCACAGCTCACCCTCGCCGGCTACAACCACGTGACGCAGGTCGTCAGCCCCGGCGAGTACGCCGTGCGCGGCGGCCTGATCGACCTGTTTCCGATGGGCTCGCCCGTGCCGTATCGCGTGGACCTGTTCGACGACGAGGTGGACTCCATCCGCACCTTCGACCCCGACACGCAGCGCAGCCTCTACCCGGTGCCCGAGGTCCGATTGCTGCCGGGGCGCGAGTTCCCGATGGACGAGGACGCGCGGGCGCGCTTTCGCAGCCGCTGGCGCGAACTGCTCGAAGGGGACCCGACCAAGAGCCGCATCTACAAGGACATGGGCAACGGCGTCGCCACCGCCGGCATCGAGTACTACCTGCCGCTGTTCTTCGAGGAGACGGCCACCGTGTTCGACTACCTCGGCGAGCAATCCACCGTGGTGCTGCACGGCGACCTGGAGCCCGCGTTCCAGCGCTTCTGGCAGGACACGCGCGACCGCTACCGGCTGGTGCAAGGCGACCCCGAGCGGCCGGTGCTGCCGCCCGACGCGCTGTTCCTGAGCGCCGAACAGTTCTACACGCGCGCCAACGAGCATGCGCAACTGGCCGTCCGGCCGGGCGCCCAGGACGTCGAGGACAGCGCGCTCTTCCAGCAGCTGCCCGACCTGTCCGTGGTGCGCGGCGCCGAAGACCCGCTGGCCCGCTTCAAGGAGCACGCGCAGCGCACGCCCAACCAGGTGCTGGTGCTCGCGGAGAGCGCGGGCCGGCGCGAGAGCCTGCTGGATTTCCTGCGTGCCAGCCAATTGACCCTGCCCGCGTTCGAGTCGCTGGAAGAGTTCATGGCCAGCGACGAGAAGCTGGGTATCGCGACGGCCGCGGTCGCGATGGGCTTCTCGTGGGTCGAAGAGGCGATCGACCTCGTCACCGAAACCGAACTGTTCGCCAGCGCACCGACCGCGCGGCGGCGCAAGAAGCAGGAGCAGGTCAGCGACGTCGAGGCGCTGATCAAGGACCTGTCCGAACTGAACGTGGGCGACCCGGTCGTGCACGCGCAGCACGGCATCGGACGCTACCGCGGCCTCGTCAGCATGGACGTCGGCCAGGGCAGCACTGAATTCCTGCACCTGGAATACGCCGACAAGGCAACGCTGTACGTGCCGGTCAGCCAGCTGCACCAGATCAGCCGCTACACCGGCGTCGGCGCGGACGAAGCGCCGCTGCACCGGCTGGGCTCGGGGCAGTGGGAGAAGGCGAAGCGCCGCGCGGCGGAGCAGGTGCGCGACACCGCCGCCGAATTGCTGAACCTGTACGCACGCCGCGCCGCCCGCCAGGGCCACGCTTTCCGCTTCTCCGCGCAGGACTACGAGACCTTCGCCAACGACTTCGGCTTCGAGGAGACCCCGGACCAGAACGCGGCGATCCACGCGGTCATCCAGGACATGGTGTCGCCGCAACCGATGGACCGCCTGGTCTGTGGCGACGTCGGCTTCGGCAAGACGGAAGTCGCGTTGCGCGCCGCCTTCATCGCGATCACCGGCGGCAAGCAGGTCGCCTTCCTCGCGCCCACTACGCTGCTGGCGGAGCAGCACTACCAGACGCTGGTCGACCGCTTCAGCAAGTGGCCCGTGAAGATCGCGGAGATGAGCCGCTTCCGCTCCACCAAGGAGATCAACACGGCATTGAAGGGCCTGGAGGACGGCAGCATCGACATCGTGGTGGGCACGCACAAGCTGCTCTCCCAGTCCACCAAGTTCAAGAACCTGGGCCTGCTGATCATCGACGAGGAGCACCGCTTCGGCGTGCGCCACAAGGAGGCGATCAAGGCCATGCGCGCCGAGGTGGACGTGCTCACGCTGACGGCCACGCCCATCCCGCGCACGCTGGGCATGGCGCTGGAAGGCTTGCGCGACCTGTCGGTCATCGCAACGGCGCCGCAACGCCGCCTGGCAATCAAGACCTTCGTGCGCAACGAGGGCACGGGCGTCATCCGCGAGGCAGTCCTGCGCGAACTCAAGCGCGGCGGCCAGGTCTACTTCCTGCACAACGAGGTGGAGACGATCCAGAACCGCCGCGAGGCGCTGGAACGGCTGCTGCCCGAAGCGCGCATCGCCGTGGCGCACGGCCAGATGCCCGAGCGCGAGCTGGAACGCGTGATGCGCGAGTTCGTGCAGCAACGCTTCAACGTGCTGCTCTGCTCCACCATCATCGAAACCGGCATCGACGTGCCGACGGCCAACACCATCGTGATCGCGCGCGCCGACAAGTTCGGCCTCGCGCAGCTGCACCAGCTGCGCGGCCGCGTGGGCCGCAGCCATCACCAGGCCTATGCCTACCTGATGGTGCCGGACATCGAGGGCCTGACCAAGCAGGCCTCGCAGCGGCTGGACGCCATCCAGGCGATGGAGGAGCTCGGCTCGGGCTTCTACCTCGCGATGCACGACCTCGAGATCCGCGGCGCCGGCGAGGTGCTGGGCGAGAACCAGAGCGGCAACATGCTGGAGGTGGGCTTCCAGCTGTACAACGAGATGCTGTCGGAAGCGGTGCGGTCGCTCAAGGCCGGCAAGGAGCCGGACCTGCTGGCGCCGCTGCAGGTCACCACCGAGATCAACCTGCACGCGCCGGCGCTGCTGCCCGACGACTACTGCGGCGACGTGCACCTGCGCCTTTCCTTCTACAAGAAGCTGGCGACCGCGAAGAACGTGGACCAGATCGACACCTTGCTCGAGGAGATCGTCGACCGCTTCGGCAAGCTGCCCCCGCAGGCGCAGACGCTGATCGACGTGCACCGCCTGCGCGTGCTGGCGCGGCCCTATGGCGTGGTGAAGGTGGATGCGGCCCCGACGGTGATCCACATCACGTTCAAGCCGAATCCGCCGGTGGACCAGATGGCCATCATCCAGATGGTGCAGAAGAACAAGCACATCAAGCTGGCCGGCAACGACAAGCTGCGCATCGAGAAGTCGCTGGTGGACGTGAAGGACCGCGCGCAGATGGTGCGCGACGTCCTGCGCGCCCTCGGCCAGCCGAAGGCGGTGGAGACAGCGTAGCGCTCGGTCATCCCCGCGCAGGCGGGGGCCCGGGGCTCCTGTCCCGCTCCCGCGCCATCGCCCGGGTCGGCGCGAACATGCTCCGCCCGAGCCAGCGCCACAGCTGCTGGCCCTGCCGGCCGCCGCCTGCCACGCTCAGGGCGCCGGCACGGATCTCCTGTTCCGGCTCGCTGTCGCCCGTCCAGACCTCGGTCAGCGCCCGCACGGTGCTCTCGACCACCACGTCGAGGTCGTGGCCGGGGTCGTCGCGGCACAGGTCGGGCGTGCGGTCCTCCACCACCAGCCACCACAGGCGTTCCGCGACGGGCGCATCTCGAAAGCGGAAATGGACCACCACGCGGCGGCCGGCCGGGAACTCCTCCATGCGGGCGAAACGGCGGATGTCCCACATGAGGAAGCCCGCGTCGAGCTGCTCGCGCCGCAGCCGGCTGCCGATCCAGCGCGCGCCCCACTCGCCGATGCCCACCACGATGGGCCGCAATTCCTCGCCCGCCGGCGTCAGGTGGTACTCCCAAGTGCGATCGACCCGACGCCGCTCGACGACGCCGATGGCCTCCAGCTTGCGCAGCCGCTGCGACAGCAGCGTGGCCGACATGCGTGGCACGCCGCGGTGGATGTCGTTGAAGCGCCGGCTCCCGCACAGCAGCTCGCGCACCACCAGCGGGGTCCACAGCTCGCCAAGCACTTCGGCCCCGCGCGCGACGGTACAGAACTGCAGGTAGTCGATCATGCGGCCAGTGTAGGCAGCAACGGACCCTGCGTGAACTCCAGATTCTGGACTTGAGCCTGCCTGCGGACCGGCGGAACCTTGCAGCTCCGACGCATGTCGCGTCGCATTCGCAAGGAGACCACCATGGCCGAAACCCTCACTCCCGCCGCACCCGCCGTCTTCGATCCGGACAAGTTCCGCCAGGGCACCCGCGCCCAGTGGGAAGCGGCCGCCGAAGCATGGGACCGCTGGGGCCCCTTGCTGTCGCGCTGGCTCGGCGCCGCGACGGAAACCATGCTGGACATGGCCGCCGTGGGACCCGGTGCGCGCGTGCTGGACGTGGCCGCCGGCGCCGGGGAACAGACCCTCACCGCGGCGCGCCGCGCGGGCAGCACGGGATACGTGCTCGCCACCGACATCTCGCCCGCGATCCTTCGGTACGCCCAGGCCGCGGCCCGGCGCGAAGGCCTGCACCAGGTCGAGACCCGGGAGCTGGACGGCGAACGGCACGACCAGCTGCCGCCGGGCTCCTTCGACGCGGCCATCTCGCGCGTGGGCCTGATCTATTTTCCCGACCAGCAGCGCGCGCTTGCCGGCATCCGGCACGCCTTGCGGCCGGGCGGGCGCTTCAGCGCGGTCGTGTATTCCACGCCGGACCGCAACGCGTTCTTCTCGGTGCCGGTGGGCATCATCCGGCGGCGCGCGCAGTTGCCGCCGCCGCTGCCGGGGCAGCCCGGCCCGTTCTCGCTGGGTGGCGAGGGGGTTCTCGCGCGCACGCTGGAACAAGCGGGTTTTCGGGACGTCGAGGTGCGCCGGGTGGACTCGCCCGTGCGGCTTCCGACGGCGGCGGAATGCGTGCGGTTCGAGCGCGAGTCGTTCGGCGCGCTGCACCAGATGATGGCGGGCATGGACGACGCCGGCCGGGCGGCCAC
>JAJNBO010000197.1 GCA_021156245.1 Ramlibacter sp.
CGCCTGGTGCGCTTTCTCGGCTTCCGCGAGGGCATCGCGCACGCGGGCCTGCATCTCCTGGTTGGAGCGCTCCACGGCACGGCTGCTCTCGGCCAGTACCTGCAGCACCTTGTCGACTTCGGCCAGGCCGGTCGGGTGCACTTCGACGGACTCCGCGCGGCCGATGCGTTCCGCCGCATCCTTGGCCTGCAGCACAGGGCGCGCAATGCCGCGCTCCAGCCGGATGGCGGCCCACAGGGCGATCGCCAGCAGCGCGGCGGACAAGGCAGCGAAGCCCGCCGCCGCACGCTCCGGCGAGCCCACCTGGGTCAGCGGAACGCCGATGACCGCGGTCCAGCCGTAATCGGGCGCCGTGCTGAAGGACGACAGCGTTTCCACCCCGTTCAGGGTCCGGGTTTCGTACAGGCCGCTGCGGCCCTTGCCGATCTGGCTGCGCAGTCTCTCGCTGGAGGGCCTGCCGATGAACCTGGCCGCTTCGGTGTTGCGGGCCACCACCACGCCCTTGGAATCAACCACCGAAGCGATCCAGGACTGCGGCAGTTTCTGGTCCTCGAACACCTTCTGGAGCGCGGATGCATAGCCAGCGTACGAGAGCATGTAGCGCGGCCGTCCGTCCTGCTCGACCAGCACCGTCACCGCGAAGCTGTACTGCTTGCCGAGCGGTGCGTAGTAGAGGTCGGACACGAGGACGCCGCCGCTGGCGTTGCGGACCTGCTCGTACGTGTACACCACGCGCGGCAACGAGGTGTCGCCGAACGACCTGCGCGTGTTCAGCAGCTGGCGGCCGTCGAGGTCGGCCAGCACCACCACGGTGGAAGGGTCGGGGGCGATGGTCTTCGCGTACTGGTAAAAGGTCTCCAGGCTTTCCAGCCGGAGGGAAGGTGACGACGACAGGGTGCGGACGAGGGCCGCGCGGCGCGCGATCTCCCGGTCGACCACCAGCGACAGCGCGCGGGTGGCCTCACCCAGGCCGCTCTCGAACTGCCGCAGCTTCTCGGAATAGACGTAGTAGATGGTGCCGACGGCCGCCAGCGCGGCGGGGACCATGCACGCGAGCACCAGCGTGAGCAGCCTGGATCGGACTGTAGAGTTGCGCACGCTGCATTGTCGTGCGACACGGCTTTCTTTCGGGTAGGACGAAGCCTACGAAAGTACGACGTTTCAGTCGACCTGCCGGTTGCGCAGCGCGTGAACGAAGCCCTGCGCGGCCGGCGACAGCTCGCGATGGCGGCGCGTGATGAGGTGGATCGAGGGAACGCGCAGGGGCAACTCCAGCGGCACCACCCGCAGCACGCCCAGACGGGCATAGTGCGCGGCAAGCGATGCCGGCATGATGGCTGCCATGTCGCTGGCCTCCAACAGCACCGTGGTCGCCACCGTCGAGGCGGTTTCGATGATGTCCAGGCGCGCATGGAGTCCCGCCTCCCGCAGCACGGACTCGAACCGGCTGCGTTGCGGCGAGCCCGGCGGCTGCAGCACCCACGGCCACTGCACCAGGTCTTCGAGCGTCGGCTGGCCCTCCAGCAGGGGGTGCCCGACGCGCACCACGGCCACCTGCGGTTCGGCGAGCAGGGGCTCGATCGCCAGGTCCTCGTCGGTGTGGCGATCGGTGGGACGGCCGAGCACCAGGTCCACCTCGCCGCGTTCGAGCAAGGCGATCATCACGTCGCTGGTCTCGACCAGCACCGAGACCGCCACGCGCGGATGCTGGCGCTGGAACGCGGAGAGCGCGGGCGCCAGCAACTGAGGCAGCGCGCCGGGCACCGTGCCCAGGCGCAAGCGGCCACGCAAGCCGGACTGCAATGCGGCCACCTGCTCGCGCGCGAAGCCGAAGTCCACCAGCGCCTGCCGCGCATACCGCACCAGCACCTCGCCGCTGGGAGTGGGTTCCATGCCGCGCGCCAGGCGGGTGAAGAGGCGGGCGCCGACCGCGTCCTCCACCTGCTGCAGCAGCTTGGTCGCGGCGGGCTGGCTCATGCCGAGACCGGCCGCCGCCCGGCCCAGGTTGTTCTCGCGACCCAGAGCTTCCAGCAGCAGCAACTGGCGCGTACGCAGCCGCAGCAGCAAGGCGGCATCGGAAAGGGTGGCCTTGGCCATGGGGAGGGATATACGAACGAATATGGATTATTCCGGGAAATTGATTGGCCGGGAATGGCTGGACCTCTTACCCTGCGTCGCAAGCCCGGGCGTTCGACCCGCGCAGGAGACAAGCAATGCCCCGTCCCACTCGCCGCGCCGTTGCCATGGCCGCCGTTTCGCTGTGGCTCGCCGCCGTGGCGCCCGCGTTCGCCCAGGCATGGCCCGACAAGCCGCTGCGCATCATGGTCGGGGCCTCGCCGGGCGGCGGCACCGACATCCTCGCTCGCATGCTGGCCGAGAAACTGGCGACGGACTTGAAGCAGACGGTGGTGGTCGAGAACCGCCCGGGCGCATCCAACACGATCGCGGCCGAGATCACCGCCAAGGCGCCCGCGGACGGCACGACCCTGCTGCTGGCCACCAATACGGCGCAGGCCATCGCGCCGCACCTGCTGAAACTGAAGTTCGACCCGCTCAAGGACCTGCAGCCCATTGGCCTGGTCGCCGTGATGCCCAACGTGCTGGTGGTGTCCGCCGCCTCGCCGTACAGGTCGCTGAAGGAGCTGACCGCCGCGATGACGCAGAACCCCGGCGCGATGAAGTACGCGTCGTCCGGTATCGGCAGCACGCAGCACATCGCCGGGGAAGCCTTCGCCCTGGCCACCGGCACGAAGGCCGTCCACATCCCCTACAAGGGCAGCGCCCAGGCGCACGTGGACATCATCGGCGGCGACGTCACCATGATGTTCGACTCCACGTCTTCGGCCATGGGGCAGATCAAGGCCGGCAAGTTCCGCCCGCTCGCGGTGATGGCCGAGCGCCGCTCCGCCGAGATGCCAGACGTTCCGACCATGGGGGAGGCCGGTATCAAGGGCGTGGACGTCGCCACCTGGTACGGACTCTACGTGACCGCCGGCACGCCCAAGCCCGTGGTGGACACGCTGATCGCCGAAGTCACGCGGATCCTGAAGATGCCGGATGTGCAGGCGCGCATCAAGGGGATGGGGGGCGAGGTCGGCGCGCTGGTGTCCACCCAGTTCGCCGAAATGAACCGGCTGGAGTTCGAGCGCTTCGGCAAGCTGGTGCGCGACGCCAATATCAAGGCGGACGGCCAGTGAGCGCCGCGCCGAAAGCCCGCCTCGCGTTCCTGCTCGGTGACCCGGCCGGCGTGGGCCCGGAGATGGGCGTGAAGTTGCTCGATCGCCGGTCCAACCGGGAGGCGGCCGACGTCCTGCTGATCGCGCCCGCATCGGCGCTGGCCACCGGCGAGCGGCACGCGGGGCGCCGGCTCGACGTGCTGCCGCTGCGCGCCGGCGAGCCGCTGCGCTTCGAGGCCGGCCGCATCACGCACATGGTGCAGGCGGAGCCGGCTGCCGGCGCCGCTCCCCTCGGAGAATGCAGCGAAGCCGCCGGGCAGTCCGCGCTGCAGGCGCTGGCCGCCGCAACCTCGCTCGCCCGCGACGGCGCGGTGCAGGGCATCGTCTTCGCGCCCCTGAACAAGCACGCGTTGCGCATGGCGGGGATGCAGGAGGAAGACGAACTGCGCTACATGCAGGGCATGCTGGGGGTGCGCAGCTTCACCTGCGAGTTCAACATCACCGACCAGCTTTGGACCTCGCGGGTCACCTCGCACGTGCCGCTGAAGGACGTGGCGGCGCTGATCACCGAGGCCGCGGTGGCCGATGCGGTGCACATCATCGACGAGGCGCTGCGGCGCTCGGGCATCGCGCGGCCCCGCATCGCCGTGTCGGGACTGAACCCGCACGCAGGCGACGGCGGCTCCATCGGCCGCGAGGAGATCGAGGTCATCGCGCCCGCCATCGACCGGCTGCGCCGGGATGGCCTGGACGCGAGCGGGCCCTGGTCACCCGACACGGTCTTCATCGCGGCAAGGCGCGGCGACTTCGACGCCGTCGTCTCGATGTACCACGACCAGGGCCAGATCGCGATGAAGCTGATGGGCTTCGAGCGCGGCGTCACGCTGCACGGCGGCCTGCCGGTTCCGGTGGCGACCTCCGCCAGCGGCAGCGCCTTCGACATCGCGGGCAAGGGCGTCGCGCGCATCGAAGGACTGCAGCACGCCTTCGATCTTTGCGTGCGGATTGCAACCAGAGCCTGAGGCGTCAGCCCTCGAACTGCGGATGCAACTGCCGGATCCGGTTCATGGCCATCCCGGCGGCTGCGGTCCGCGTCTCCACCCCCAGCTTCGCGAACACCCGTTCGAGGTGCTTCTTCACCGTGGCAGGACTGGCGCCCAGGATGTCGGCGATGTCGCGGTTGATCTTGCCCTTGACGACCCAGTACAGCACTTCGGCCTCGCGGGCCGTGAGCTTGAACGCGAGGCTCATGGACTCGATGATCGCCGCGTCCGACACCTCGCGCATCACGATCAGCCAGTCGTCGTCGCCGGTCTGCTGGTGCAGCCGGATCGACAGCCGCCGGGCGCCGCGTTCCGCGGCCAAACGGGGCGGCTCGATCTGCTTCTCGGCATCGGCGAGATGCCGGCGCAACCACGTGAGGATCGCGGCAGGCGTCTCCGGCGCGCTGGTGCCGTAGTAGGTTTCCAGCAGCTCGCGCGCCAGCGGCGTCTGCCAGAGCAGCCGGCCGTCGCTCGCACGCACCGCGATGCTGGCATAGCCGAACGCGTCGAGCGCGTTGCGCGTCTGCCGTGCCTGCCGCGCGCTCTGCAAGTGCACGCCCATGCGCGCCAGCACTTCCTTGGGCTTGATCGGCTTGGTGACGTAGTCGACACCCCCTGCTTCGAGCGCCGCCACCAGGTGCTCGGTTTCGGTCAGGCCCGTCATGAAGATGATCGGGATGTGCGCCGTCACGGCCTGGCTCTTGAGCCGCTTGGCGACTTCGAAGCCGTCCAGCCCCGGCATCATCGCGTCGAGCAGCACGATGTCCGGCAGCGCCTGCGCCGCGCGCTGCAAGGCGGCTTCGCCGCTGGTGGCGACCAGCACGGTGTAACCCGATTCGTCCAGCGCGTCGTGCAGGACGGACAGGTTGTCCGGCACGTCGTCCACCACCAGCACGACGTCGCTGTCCGATCGGTCCAGCATCGGCTTCATGGCGGCGTTCCCTCCCGAGTCGGCTGCGCCCGCGCCAGCTCGCGCCCGATGGCTTCGAACTGGAACCGGCGCGCCAGCTCGCGCATGGCAGCGGTGAACGCAGCGCAATCCGGCTGCACCGCATCGATAGCATCGAGCTGGTTCAGGATGCCCCGGTAGTAGCCGAGCTGCACCGCCTGCTGCAAGGGCGCCAGCAGCGCCGCGCGCGGCCAGCACCAGTTGGCGGGGACCACCGGCGCCAATGCAGCCGGCACGGGCTCCTGCAGCCAGCGCAAGCCGAGCTGCCGCTCCAGCCAGTCGAGCAGTTCCGTGTGCCGCACCGGCTTGACGATGAAGTCCTCCGGCCGGATGCCGACGTCGTTGTCCAGCGCCTTGTCGAAGGCATTGGCGGACACGACGGCGACCTTCGCCTGGACCCCTTCCATGCGGCGCGTGCGGCGGATCGTTTCCCAGCCGTCGATGCCGGGCATCGCCAGGTCCACCAGCATCGCGTCCGGCCGCAGGCC
>JAJNBO010000198.1 GCA_021156245.1 Ramlibacter sp.
CCAAGCGCCTGCAGCAGATCCTGAAGAACCTGCTGTCCAACGCCGTGAAGTTCACCTCGCATGGCCAGGTGGAAGTCCGCGTCGGGCTGGCGGAGGGCGGCTGGAGCCCCGACCACCCGGTGCTGAGCAAGACCCAGAACGTGATCGCCTTCGCGGTGCAGGACACCGGCATCGGCGTGCCGCCGGACAAGCAGCGCCTGATCTTCGAGGCCTTCCAGCAGGCGGATGCCGGCACGTCGCGCAAGTACGGCGGCACCGGCCTGGGCCTGGCGATCAGCCGCGAGCTGGCCATGCTGCTCGGCGGCGAGATCAAGCTGCACAGCGTGCACGGCGAAGGCAGCACGTTCACCCTGTTCCTGCCGCTCAACTATTCCGGCGCCGACGCGCCCACGATCGAGCGCGGCGCCAAGCAGTCGGAGACGCCCTCGGTCATCACGCTGCCGGTCGCCCGCGACGAATACATCGCCGACGACCGCGACGACATCATCCCGGGCGAGCCGGTGATGCTGGTGGTCGAGGACGATCCGCACTATGCGCGCGTGCTGCTCGGCCTGGCGCGGGACAACGGCTTCAAGGTGCTGGTGGCCACCAAGGGCGTGCTCGCGCTCTCGCTGGCGCGCAAGTTCAAGCCTTCGGCGATCTCCCTGGACATCTTCCTGCCCGACATGCTGGGGTGGACGGTGCTGAACCAGCTGAAGCTGGACCCCGAGCTGCGCCACATCCCGGTGCAGGTGATCTCGATGGAGGAGGAGCGCCAGCACGGGCTCTCGCACGGTGCGTTCGCGTACCTGGTGAAGGAGCCGACGACCGCGGGGCTCGAGGGCGCCTTCGAGCGCCTGAAGGCCTTCACGGTCCCGCGCGTCAAGCGCCTGCTGATCGTGGAGGACAACGAGATCGAGCGGCAAGCGGTCGTGGAGCTGCTGGCGCACGACGACATCGAGATCGTCACCGCCGGCCTGGGCGATGAAGCGCTGGGCCTGCTGCGTTCCGAGCAGTTCGACTGCGTGGTGCTCGACCTGCGGCTGCCCGACATGACCGGCTTCGAATTGCTGGAGCAATTGCACCAGAACCCGGAGCTGGCGACGGTCCCGGTGGTGGTCTTCACCGGCAAGGACCTGAGCCAGAAGGAGCAGTCGCGCCTGAACGCGATGGCCAAGAGCATCGTGCTGAAGGACGTGCGTTCACCCGAGCGCCTGCTGGACGAAACCGCACTGTTCCTGCACCGCGTGGTCACGGAGCTGCCGGAGGGCATGCAGGCCATGCTCAAGCGGCTGCACAACTCCGCCGAGGTGCTGCAGGGACGCAAGGTGCTGGTGGTCGACGACGACGCGCGCAACATCTTCGCCCTGACCTCCGTGCTGGAGAACCACGAAGTGGAGGTGATCAGCGCCACGAACGGCCGCCACGCCATCGACATCATCAAGGAGACGCCCGACCTGTCGATGGTGCTGATGGACATCATGATGCCGGAGATGGACGGCTACGAAACCATGCGCGAGATCCGCAAGGACCCCGCGTTCCGCACGCTGCCGATCCTGGCGCTGACCGCGAAAGCCATGAAGGGCGACCGCGAGAAGTGCCTGGAAGCCGGTGCCAGCGACTACATCTCGAAGCCTGTCAACACGGACCAGCTGCTGTCGCTCATGCGCGTCTGGCTGTTCCGGTGAACCCATGACCGAAACCGAAACCGACACCGTCAACATCCTGATCGTCGACGACGAGCCGCGCAACCTGTCGGTGCTGGAGTCCGTGCTGGACGATCCCGGCTACCGGCTGGTGCGCGCCACGTCGGGCAACGAGGCGCTGCTGGCGCTGATGGCCGACGAGTTCGCCGTGCTGGTGCTGGACGTGCGCATGCCCGGCATGACCGGCTTCGAGCTGGCGCAACTGGTGAAGGAGCGGCGCAAGACGGCGCGCATCCCGATCATCTTCCTCAGCGCCTACTACAACGAGGACCAGCACGTGCTGGAGGGCTACGGCTCCGGCGCGGTGGACTACCTGCACAAGCCGGTCAATCCGTCGGTGCTGCGCTCGAAGGTCGCCGTCTTCGCGGAACTGCACAAGAAGACGCGCCAGCTCGAGACGGCGATCCGGCAGCTCAGCGACCTGAACGCATCCCTCGACCAGCGGGTCACGGAGCGGACGCGGGAACTGCAGGCCAGCGAGGCGAGGCTGCTGGACGCCAGCCGCCGCAAGGACGAATTCCTGGCGACCCTGGCGCACGAGCTGCGCAATCCGCTCTCGCCGATGCGCAACGCCGTACATTTCCTCAAGCTGCGCGGCCCCGCCACGCAGGACGTGCAGTGGGCGTCCGACGTCATCGACCGGCAGGTCACGGCCATGGGCCGCCTCATCGACGACCTGATGGACGTCAGCCGCATCAACCAGGGCCGCGTCGAGCTGAGGCGCACCGTCGTCTCCCTCGAAGAGGTGCTCGCGGACGCCGTGGAAACGATCCAGCCGCAGATCGATGGCTCCGGGCACAAGCTCACCGTCATCCAGCCGCCGGGCCGGCTGATGGTGGATGCGGACCGCAGCCGGCTGGCGCAGGTGTTCATGAACCTCCTGAGCAACGCGGCGAAGTACACCGATCCCGGCGGCCAGATCGAGGTGCGCGTGGTCAGCGAATCCGGCCACGCCGTCGTGTCCTTCCACGACAGCGGCATCGGCATCGACGCCCACCGCCTCGAGGCCGTGTTCGACATGTTCTCGCAGGAGGAGCCCGCCATCTCGCGCTCGCGCGGGGGCCTCGGCATCGGCCTGTCGCTCACGCGCAAGCTCGTGCAGCTGCACGGCGGCAACGTGACCGCGATGAGCGACGGTCCGGGCAAGGGCAGCGTGTTCGTGGTTCGCCTGCCCCTGGTGGCGGCCGCTTCCGCACCGGAAGCGCCGCAGCCGGACGCGGTGCCCGCCGCGGCGGGCGGCGGACTGCGCATCCTGGTGGCGGACGACAACGAGGATGCCGCGGAAACCATGTCCGTGCTGCTCGAGGTGATGGGCCACGAGGTGCGGCGCGTGCACGACGGCGAGGCCGCCGTGAGCATGGCGGCGAGCTTCGATCCGCAGCTGGTGCTGCTGGACATCGGCATGCCGAAGCTCAATGGCTACGACACCTGCAAGCGGATCCGGGATGTCGATGGAGCGTCCGTGCGGACGATGGTGGCCGTCACCGGCTGGGGCCAGCCGCAGGACCTGAAGGCCTCCAGCGAGGCCGGCTTCGACCACCACCTGGTGAAGCCGGTCGACATGGATGCCCTCGTGCAGCTGATCGCCACTTGCGCGACGGCGCCGGGCGCCTGACCGCGTTCAGCCGGCGCGGTCGCGCACCAGCGACTGCGCCAGCGCCGCGGCATGCATCCGCAGCTCCGGCACCGCCGTGGCTTCCCACCACTGGGCCTTGAGGAGCGGGCCGACATAGCGCACGTGTTCGTGCGGGCTGCCGTCCGCCCTTTGCAGCCGATACCCTTCACCCACGGTCAGCCCGAGGCCGAGCGTGTCCACGCGCACGGCGTGCTGGCTGCGCAATCCGTCGATCAGGTCGTCCTCCACGCGCCGCAGGTCCATCGACGGCCCGGTGCAATTGATCACACGGTCGAACTCCGCGTGCACGACGTTCCTTGCGCCGCGCGGGCGCCATGCGGCCTCGACGGTGGCATCGCGCGGCGTGAGGGCGCCGATGCGGGCCGCGACCACCGAGACCTGCGGTGATGCGAACAGTTCGCGCAGCCTCACGTCGGTCTGCGGTGCGGTGCGGTGGCGATGCGTGTCCCAGAAAGGCTGCAGGTGGCGCAGGAACTGGCGGCGGCCGGCGTCGTCGAGCCGCTCCCAGATCGACGGGGTGTCGGCGCGCAAGCCGGCGATGACGTCGCGCCAGTCGCAGCCGGCCCGTGCCGCCTCCCGGATGCCGCTGCGCACGAGGCGCACGAGCTGCAGCAGCGAGATGCGGCCCGGCGGAACGACCACTGGACGCGTCAGTGGCGGCGCATGTTGCAGGCGGTGGGGCTGCGGCAGCTTGCCCCGCCGCGAGAGCAGGGTGATGGGGCCGGTGTGGCCGCGGTCCGCCAGGGTCAGAAGGACGTCGACCGCGGTCAGGCCCGTGCCCACCAGCAGCACCCGCGCGTCGCGCGGGATGTTGCCCAGGGCCTGGGGAGCCCAGGGGTCGTTGACGCCCAGCGGCGTGTTCCAGATGCCGTGCGCGGTCGGGGGCTGGGGCGGGAAATTCCCGAAGGCCAGCACGACGTCGCTGGCGTCCAGCGTCCAGCCGTCGTCGCATGCGAGGCGCACGCCGTCGGCGGTCTCCTCGAGCCGCGTGACCTGGGTGGACACGAGCTTGAGCGTGACGCCGGGCCGCGCCTCGTGCTGGGCGCGTTCGAGCTCGTGCTCCAGGTAGTCGCCGAAGAACTTGCGCGGCACGAAGTCCGAACCGCTCGCCGCGATGCCCTGTTCCTGCAGGAAGCGCAGGAACCCGCCTTCGTCGGCGGCGTCGATGCCCATGCGGCCGGCGGGAACGTTCAGCAGGTGGCTGGCGGAGCGCGTTCCATAGGCCATGCCCCGCGCGAAACGGGTGTTGCGATTGAGGAGGGTGACGGTGGTGGGGGAGCGGAGGGTCTTCAGGAGCTGGACGGCCACGGCCACGCCCGAGAACCCCGCACCGACGACGGCGATCCTGTTGTTCATTCGAAAACTGCAGCGGAAAGGCCTACTCTAACCGAGCGCGTCCGGCGCTTTCCCGCACAATCGCGCCATCGCGCGCCGTTCGCGAACCCTCGGGAGATCCCTTCCATGTTCCACCTTTCGCGGCGTGCCGCCCGCTGGTTCGCCCAGGTCCTGCCGGCGCTGGTATGGGTGGCCGGCGCGCAGGCGCAGGAGCCCGCCGTTGCCTACCCCAGCCAGCCGGTGCGCATCGTGGTGCCTTTCGCGCCGGGCGGCGGCACCGATGCCACCGCCCGCCTGCTGGCGCAGAAGCTTGGCGAGAAATGGGGCCGCCAGGTCGTCGTGGAAAACCGGCCCGGGGGGAACACGGTCATCGCCACCCAAGCGGTGGCCAGGGCGCCGGCCGACGGCCACACGCTGCTGTTCGCCAACTCCACCTTCGCGATCAACCCCATCCTCTCGGCGAGCCTGCCTTACGACGCGACGCGCGACTTCGTGCCGATCACCAGCGTGGCGGCAGGACCGTTCCTGCTGGTGGTGCATCCGAGCGTCCCGGCCGACGACCTGAAGGGCATGCTGCACCTGCTGCGCAACGCCCGGCCGGGCGAGTGGAACTACGCGACGGTCGGCGGCAGCGGCATCGGGCGCATCGCCGGCGAACTGTTCGCCCTGCAGGCGGGCGCTGCGCTCCAGCACGTCCCGTACAAGGGGGCGGCGCAGGTCACCACCGACATGCTCGCCGGCACCGTCAAGCTCACCATCGACCCACCCAACACGTACATCGCGCACGTGCGCGGCGGCCGGCTGAAGGCGCTGGCGGTGACGGGCAATCGGCTGGCCTCGCTGCCCGACGTTGCGACCTTCGCGGAGCAGGGCATGCCGGAATTCGACGTGCGGTTCTGGTACGGCCTGCTCGCGCCCGCCGGCACTCCTGCAAACGTGGTGGAGCGAATCGCGGCCGCCGTCTACGAGATCCTCGCGCAGCCGGAGGTGAA